>DASUHV010000061.1:0-7303 GCA_036273355.1 Gaiellales bacterium | reverse complement strand
CGTACAAGTTCGAGTGGGCGAGCAATGGCGCGCATACGTTGAAGATCGTCAACGTGGCCAGCAGCGGGCATCCCCGGATAAGCGTGGACGGGTTCCTCACCCGGAGCTAGTGCCCTGGGTACGGCGAGCTCGTGAGACAATGGCGGCGGTGAACCCGGCGAGCCCATCGGGAGGCGGCGAGTCGCTGTGGCCGCGGCTGGCGCAGTTGCCGCTCGTCGTCGAGGCGTGCGAGTACGACCGACTGCGCGCTGTACTCGCCAACGACATCGAGCGGATCACGACGCAGGTGCGGCTCGTCGGCGCCGGTGCCGACGGGCTGGGTGAGGACGTCGCGGTATCCAGCGAGGACGGCACCACGCTGCACGAGGCCCGACCGGCGCTGCCGCTTGAGGGCGAGTGGACGCTGGCGGGCTTCTGCGAGCACCTCGCCGCGCTCGAGCTGTGGCCGGAGCCTCCGGAGTTCGACATGCTCGTGCGCTGTCGCAACTGGGCGTTCGAGTCGGCGGCGCTCGACCTCGCGCTGCGCCAGGCCGGCCGTCCGCTGCACGACGTGCTCGGGCTGGAGCCCCAGCCGGTGCGCTTCGTCAACTCGCTCGGCCTCGGCGATGTGCCGGCGATCGAGCCGGTGCGCCGGCGGCTCGACCGTTCACCCGGCGTGCGCTTCAAGCTCGACGCCGAGGCGACCTGGGCGCCGGCGCTCGTCGACGAGGTCGCTGCAACCGGCGCCGTCGACACGATCGACTTCAAGGGCCAGTACGGCTTCGAGGTCAAGGATCCGGAGGCGCTGGCTGGCCTGTACGACCGCGTGCTCGCCGCGTTCCCGCACGCCTACCTGGAGGACCCGCATGACCTGCCCGAGATCGCGCAGCGGCTCGGCGATCACCTCGAGCGGGTGTCCTACGACGCGCCGATCCACCGCGCCGAGGACATCGGCGCGACGCCGCTGGCCGGGCGCGTGGTGAATGTCAAACCGGCGCGGATCGGAAGCCTGCGCCCGCTGCTCGAGGTGTACGCGCGCTGCGCGCGGGAGCGGCGGCCGATGTACGGCGGTGGTCTGGGCGAGCTCGGCGTCGCCCGCGGACAGATCGAGCTGCTGGCCGCGTTGTTCCATGCTGACGCACCCAACGATGTGGCGCCGAGCGCCTACAACGAGGACGACCCGCCGGGCAGGCTGCCCGGTAGCCCGCTGGCGCCGCGCCCGGAAGCCACCGGCTTCCGCTGGGCGGCGTAGACGCAGACCTAGTTACGAAGGTTCGAGAGCCGGTCGCGCTGCCAGTAGACGAGCCCTGCGACGACGAGTATGAGGATGATCCATAACATGAGCGCCTCCAATGGAGTACAGCTGATTGCCGGACAGATGCCGCGTTACGCGCCAGTGGCCTTTCGCGCCTCGTCCCCCTCAGCGGGATCGTGATTGGTGGCGGGCGCGTGCCACCGCCGCGTGCGCGGTGAGTACTTGGCGAGTCGCGTGAAGACACGGTGCGGGCCCTCGGGTCGATCCGCGTCCGGACTCTCGTCAGGCTGCGGCTCGACGGTTGGCGCGTCAGCCGGCTCCACGGGGTCGTCGTTGATGCCGGACCGGGGGGCCTCGTTCATCTGTCATTCCCCTCTGTTCAGACGATCACGTGCATCGTCGTCGATGAGGTCAACGGGCTGCGTGGAGGCCAAGACTGGTCCAACGACCATGCGGCGGGCATTCCCTCTACTGCTGCAAGTGTATCACGCTACGCTCGCACCAAGCCGGCGCTCTCACCGTGAATCAGTGCTGCGCGGCGCCCGCCGTGAGCAGCTCGTCAGGGTTGGTCTGCCGAGGTGAGGGCGATGTCATCGGCAGCCTCCGAGACCGTTCGCGATGCAGCCGACACCCGCTGCGGTTCGGGATCGCCGTCGACCTGGCGTTCCATGATCACCGCGCGCCCCTCGGGGCCATCGCTGACCGCGACGACCCGGAACCCCATCCGACCGCGCTCGTTCAGGCCGGCCCGCAGAGTCGCCCACTGCTGTCCCGCCTCGGACTCGTCGGCGCCCCGCGTCAACATGATCGGCACTACCTCGTACTGGAACACGCTACCCCTCGTCGACGGTTCATCGCAGGCATCCTCGCCACTCCCTCGGCACTGAAGCCCGGCCATCCTAACACCCGATCGCTCGGCCCAACGAGTCGCCTTCGGCGATCGTTTTGCCGTGCGTCAGGCGGTCAGTGGCGGCGTGAGGGCCGGTGCCGGACGGGGAGCCGATAGGGAGTTCTGGCGGTCGCGGGGCGACGCTCGTCCACCGCGTCCTCAGCCTCGACCGTGGGTGCACTGATGTGGATGCCGACCAGCGGGCGGCGCAGGTCGCGAACGTTGTCGAGGGCTTGGTCGGCCGTATCTGCCTCGGTCGAGAGTACGGTTAGCGATCCGCTCTCGTACCGCAGTTCGACGGTGAACTCCATTCCGCGCTCCTCGCTTTTGTGGGTGGCGGCTCCGGTCAGGAGGTCTCTCGGTCGGCCAGCCGCGGCGGCTCGCTGGCGTCCGGTGCCTCCTGGTCGCGCATCCTCGCTGGGTCGGGAAATCCTGCGGCCGCGAGGACGGCTCTGAGCCGGCGCAGGTCTGCGAGGTCGCGGCGACCGTAGGCGAACGCTGCCGACTCGCGCAGTGCCCGCTCGAATGTGGTGTTGCGCTTCATCGCGTCGCGCAGTTGGACGCGCAGCTGGTGCTCGGTGCGCACGCCGCTGATTGCCGCCGTCATGTCCTCGGGCGACGCCTCGGGGGTCCCGCGGTCTTCAGGGGTCGTGCCCATTCGCTCCTCTCCTGGCTGGTCGCGTGGTGCCAGACTTGCAACACCCGGGCCGGGCGTCGTCGACACCGCCGCGGCGGCAGCGCCGAAGCGCGCCGCGCGGCGGTGCCCTCACGCATTACGCGACGGGGACGACGTTCGTGGCCTCGGGGCCCTTCGAGCCCTGCTGCTCCTCGAACTCCACCTTCGTCCCCTCGACGAGCGACTTGTAGCCCTCGCCGGCGATGGACGAGTGGTGAACGAACAGGTCCTTCGACCCCTCGTCCGGCGCGATAAAGCCGTAGCCCTTCGCGTCGTTGAACCACTTGACGGTTCCGGTTGACATATACACCTCCCACACACTCAGGAACGAGTCGGGAAGGCAGAAGCGCGCAACCGTCAAACGTTCTCGCTGTCGACGCAGACTAGCAGGCGACCGCCGCGGCGCGGAGGGCTCGGTGCCGCTCCGCTACCCGTGCCCGGGCACCCCGACCCGCGACTGCACCGTCTGGACCGACAGAAATACCGGTCCGGCAGCCGAGCATGCCGGGAACCGGAACGGGATCTCGGCTGGAGTAACGGCGCCGGGCGGGTACACCCTGAGGCCGTCCGCGGTCACCGGCTTGCAGCCGGGCAGGGCCGAGACGTCGGTGATCTGGAGCAGCGTGTGGGCGGTCGCGCCGGCTGCCAGGGTCACGGTACGAGGGGCGACGGCGTTGTCGCGCCGGGCCGGGCTGCCAGCCTGCTGCCCTCCGAACTCGGCCGACACGCCGGGGTACCCGTAGAGCTGACAGCGCGTAGCGGAGATGTTCGTGAACTCCACCGGATAGGCGTTGCTGCCGGCCTGGGCTCCGCCCGTCCCCACTCCCAGCCACACCGCGAGCCCGCGGGTGTGGCAGCGCGGCGTTGTCGCCGACACGGTCTGCGCTCCCGCCGTTGTCAAGTACGTCACCGACGGGCCTGCGACCGCGGCCAGCATTCCCGCGGCGAGCAGCCAGCGGGCCGCCCTGGAATTCTGACCCACCTGTTTCATGATTCACCTCGTCTCCGGTCGACCTGCTGCGCGGAGCCGCGCAGCCCACGCCTCCGATGCTACGAGGGCGAGCTATCGAGCCGGTGGCGGCCGTGTAACGGTTTGGCTACGACGGATACACCGGGTGCCACGAGCGGCCGCCGTCGGTCGTCGCGAGGATGGCCGAGCGCCTGCCCTCGAGGCCCCCGATCAGCGTGGTCATCCAGCCATGAGCGGGGTCGGCGAAGGCCACGCCGGTGGGCACGAAGCCGGCGATCAGGTGCCGCTCCCAGGCGGCTCCTCCGTCCTCGGTCCGGAGCACCATCACGTGCTGCGGGTCGCAGGCGGGGCACTGGCCGAGGAACACCGCCCGGGACGCGGAGGTGGCCGCGAACGGGCCGGGATAGGAGTCGAGTGGGGTGACGCCCTTCAAGGCGGGGTCCGATCCCGCGAGCATCGGCGCCACCACCACCGGCTGCCAGCCGACGCCGCCGTCGCCGCTGGTGTAGCCGGCATAGGCCAGGCTGCCTGCGGCCGCGCCGCCCTGAAAGAGCACCCAGATCGAGCCCAGGTCGGGGCATTGCACGGTCGCCGTGAACCACTGCGAGATCGGGTTGCCGCTGGCGTCGAGCAGCGTGCGCCAGGTGCGGCCGCCGTCGGTCGAATTCAGCACCTTCGACCCGGCGCCGGCGACCAGTGTGCCAGCCGACACGCAGACCGAGTCGGCAACCGCGGTCTTCACCACCGACCAGCTGGCGCCGCCATCTGCGCTGCGGACGAGCGTCCCCAGCGCCGGGGCGCCAGTGCTGCCAGACGGCAGCGCGATTCCCCAGCCCTGGTCGGCGCTGACGAAGTCGACGCTGGTCAGCAGGAGCCCCTGCGGCTCGGCGGCCGGCGACCAGTCCGCGCCGCCGTCGCTCGTGCGCAGCAGCGAGTGTGAGGCGACCGCCCATCCGTGCCGGGTGTCGATGAAGTCCAGCGCCCGGATGTCGGCGCCGCCTCGGTACTGCAGCGTCCAGCTCGCCCCACCGTCGGTGGTGGCGATGATGGCGCCGCTGCCTGCCGCCCATCCGCGCGTGGTGCTGGGGAACGCGACCGCGTCGAGACGGCCGACCCTGGGCTGCGTGGCGGGCGGGGCGGTGACCGGCGTCGTGCGGCCGCTGTTGGCGACCTGCAGCCCCGCCGAGGCGCCACACCCGGGGGCCAGCAGTGCCACGGCCAGTGCGATCGCGGCTGCCCTCATGACTCCGGCAGGACGATGGTCACGACCGCTCCCCCGTCGGGGTCGTTGGTGAGCTCGAGCTCGGCGCCCAGCACCTGGCACTGCCCGGCCGCGATCGCCAGGCCGAGCCCGATGCCGTCGCCGCGAGCCGGGTCGCCGGTGGTGAAGCGCTCCGCCGCGAGCGCCAGCATCGGCTCGCTGAAGCCGGGCCCGTGGTCACGCACAACGACCCGGCGCGGCAGGACGGCGACGTTTATGGGTGGCGCACCGTGGCGGGCGGCGTTGTCGAGCACGTTCTCGATCACCCGCTCCAGTCGGCGCGGGTCGATCAGGCTGCTCGCGGCGCCGTTGCTGGTGATCGTCACCTGCGGTGCGTCACCGACGACGCCGGCCACGAAGCCGCCCAGATCGACGCGGCGAAGGTCGGCGGTGGCGGTGCCGCTGTCGAGCCGTGAGATCTCGAGCAGATCCTCGACCAGCCGGTGCAAGCGGTCGACCCGCTCGCGGATGGCGTCGCCGACCTGGTCATGCTCGAGCAGGCTGGCGGCCGTCTTCAATCCGGTAAGCGGCGTTCGCAGGTCATGGGCGACGTCCGCCACGAACCGGCGCTCCCGCTCGAGCCGCTGCTGCATGGCTTCGGCCATGCGATCGATCGCCTCGCCCAGCTTGGCCACCTCGTCGTGACCGCTGGCGTGGATGCGCGCGTCCAGGTCGCCGGCGGTCACCCGCTCGGCGGTCGTGGCCGCCCGCCGCAGCCGCAGCGACAGCCGGCTGGCCAGCAGCAGGCCCAGCGCGGCGCCGCCCACGGTCGCCGCCACCGCCACCTCGATCAGCGTCTGGCGCAGGTCGGCCAGCTCCTGGCGCTGGGCGGCGTAGGAGTTGCGGACGTAGATCTGGTTTCGGCCATCCGATGTCCGGCGGCCGGCCCAGACGGCGGGCTGGCCATTCCAGCTGCCGCTGTAGGAGGCCACCAGCCCCCGCTTGACGGCGGCTCGCAGCTGCGCCGGCACGGAGGGATCGCCGGCCGGCAACGCCGACTGCGGAAGTGCCGGACTGGTCAACGGATACATCAGCGCCGCCGCCTGCACCTGCGCGACCGCCGCCGCGCGGGCGCGCGAGAGCAGGTCATCGGCGGTCCGCTCGTACACCACCACGCCGACCACGGCGGCCACGCTGGCGGCCAGCAGCGCGAATGCCAGCGCCAGCCGCCAGCGCAGCGAGCTCATCGTCTGACCAGCTTGTAGCCCGCCCCGCGTACGGTCTCGATCACGTCGGCGCCGACCTTCGCCCGCAGCCGCCGCACGTGCATGTCCACCAGCCGGGTGTCGCCGGCCCAGACATAGCCCCACACCTCCTCGAGCAGCCGCTCGCGGCTGCAGACCACGCCGCTGTGCTCGGCCAGCTCGAGCAGCAGCCGGTACTCGGTGGGGGTGAGCCCGATCGGCTCGCCGGCGACCCGTACCTGCATGCCGGCGCGGTCGATCTCGAGCTCGCCGATGCGAAGCAGCGGTGATGCGTCGTGGCGGGCGACCCGGCGCAGCACCGCCCGCAGCCGGGCCGCCAGGACCGCCGGCTCGAACGGCTTGGTGACGTAATCGTCGGCGCCCGCCTCGAGGCCGAGCACGACATCGACCGGGTCGCTGCGCGCGGTCAGCATCACGATCGGCACCACGCTCTGCTCACGGATCGCGCGGCAGACACCGACACCGCCCACGCCCGGCAGCATCACGTCGAGCAGGACGAGGTCAGGCGGCTGCGCCCGGTAGGCGGCCAGACCACTGGCGCTGTCGTGCGCCGTGGCAACCACGAAGCCGTCGCGCTCGAGCGCCAACTGCGTCATCTGGCGGATGGTCGGGTCGTCCTCAACCAGCAGGATCCGCGGCGGGCGGACAGTGCGCTCGCCGGGTGCCTCGCCGGAGCCTGACGCGAGCCGAGCATGTTCCACAAACCCAGCGTACAGGCCGATCATGCTGCCGGCGATGCGCGCCGGCGATTGTTACACGACCGATATCCCGCCAGCCGAGTCAGGGCTCGAGCCGGAACGGCGGGTATTCGTCGGTGATCAGCAGGAACGCGTAGGCCTCGACGCGCAGGCTCCAGCGAAAGACGCCGACCACGAAGTCGAACGCCCCGCGCGGATACTGCCCGGTGAAGAGGATTGCAAACCAGGCGAAGATGACGACGAAGAACGCCGCCAGGCCGAGGAAGAACAGCACGATGTAGTGGGGGATCGCGAAGAACCACTTGATCAGGGGCAGGCCGCGGGACAGCCGCTCCCCATCCGGCCGCTCCAGCTCGAGGTGCACCGACTG
>DASUHV010000060.1:0-2506 GCA_036273355.1 Gaiellales bacterium | reverse complement strand
CCTCGACGTCCTGGGCGCGACGCTGCTCGCCGCCGCGACGGCCGGCTTCATACTGATCTGCGTCTGGGGCGGCCGGCGCTACCCATGGGGGTCGCCCGAGATCCTGGCGCTGGCCGGCCTCACCGGCGCACTTGCGCTCGCGCTCGTCATCCGGGAGCGGCGCGCCGCCGATCCGATCGTCCCCTTCGAAATGCTTCGCACGCGGACCATGGCGGTCGCCTGTTCGGCCCTGTTCCTGACCACCGCCGCCCTGTTTGCGGTCAACGTGTTCGTGCCGCTCTACCTGCAGACCACGACCGGCGCGACGCCGACCGAGGCCGGGCTGCTGCTGGTGCCGATGATGCTGGGCATCACCGTCTCGACCAACCTGGCGGGGCGCGGCATCGCCCGCACAGGCCGCTACAAGCGATACCCCGTGGCCGGCGCGGCGCTGATGACGCTCGCGCTGATCGAGTTGGCCGCCGTCGCCGGCAGCCCGTCGCGGCTCACGGTCGGGGTCGGCCTGGCCGCGTTCGGCCTCGGCTTCGGCATGGTCGGCCAGGTGCTGACCGTCGCCGTCCAGAACGCCGTCGATCGCGGCCGCCTGGGCGTCGCGATGGCCGCCACCAGCTTCTCCCGCGGCCTCGGAGGTGCCGTCGGCGCGGCGCTCTTGGGAGCCGTCTTCGCGTCTCGGGTGGCGGGCTCCACGGCACCCGCGGCGGCGCGCAGCGACGTGATCGACGGCGTGCAGACGGTCTTCATCGCCGCCGCACCGCTCGCTGCGCTGGCGCTTGCGGCCGTGCTGCTGCTGCAGGAGCTGCCGCTACGCGGCCGCGAGCCCACCACACCACCACCCACACCGAAAGGACCGACATGGCAGACAGCGACGGACGCTACGACCGCAACCGGGGGCCGCGCGACCGCAGCCTCCGCGCCGGAGACGGCGACCGCGAGGCGTTCGCGGCCATCCTCCGCGAACAGCATCTAGACGGCCGGCTCGACAGTGACGAGTTCCAGGAACGGCTCGACGCCTGCATGGCGGCCAAGACGTACGCCGACCTCGACCGGCTGGTGACCGATCTGCCCGGTGGCGAACCGGCAGAACCGCGGCGAACGGGTCGCCGCGCATGGCGCCCGCGGCCGTGGCCGTTTCCGCTGCTGCCGCTGGCGCTGATCGCAGCGATCGTGATCGGCACCGGCCACCACCTCTGGTTCCTGATCCCGCTGGTGGCGTTCCTCGTGATCCGCCCGTTGATCTGGCGGTCGTGGGGCTGGGGCGTCGGGGGCTGCGGCCCGCGCCGATCGTGAGCTACACCTGCCCCGGGTAGAACCCCAGCCGGGAGAGCGGCTCCACGATCTCGTACTCCTCGTAGGAGAGGTGCGACAGCAGGGCGTCGGTGAGGAAGTCGATCGCCGACTGGATGCCCTCGTAGCTGTCGGGCTGGTTGATGTGGTCGACCAGTGCGCGGTCGACGGCGTGGACGGCATCGTGGATGGTCAGGTGCTCATCGGCGAGGCGGTCGATCACGGGCGAGAGCGCCGGCTCGCTGCGGACGAGGTGGGGGAAGATCGCGTCGTC
Source organism: Gaiellales bacterium (assembly GCA_036273355.1). GTDB lineage: Bacteria > Actinomycetota > Thermoleophilia > Gaiellales > JAICJC01 > JAICYJ01. The sequence continues at coordinate 948 of DASUHV010000060.1, read as the reverse complement.
CTCGAGCCCGTGGTGCTGCGTCACGGCGCCGCAGTACCGCGCGCAGAACGCGCCCAGCGTCCAGTCGTTCTGCCTCAGCGCCATGTCGTTCAGCGCCGCCCGGGCGTCGCCGGCGCCGAGCGCGCCCTCACGCACCTGGGACAGCACCGAGCGCAGCTCGCCCAGCTCGGAGCGGAGCATGTCGTGCACGTCGATCAGGTGCTGGCCGACCAGCCGCCCGCGCCGGGTGTAGTCCACGTCCGGCCCAGAGCGCTCGCGGTGCGGGCGCTCGGTCTCGTCCCAGGGCGGGGTGGACGAGAGGCGGACTCCGTCGTCGGGCGTGGGCGTAACCCCGAGCCGGTCGTACTCGGACTGATCCGGCTCGGTGCCATGCCCACGCCCGGTCACGTGCTGCAAGCTAGCAACGCGCGCCGCCCCGTGAATCGCGTGCCCGGTCGTACCACCGGGCACGGAGGTCTGCGTTCTCGCGCGGCCGCTTGGACACCATGTTGGTGCGGGAGGCGACCTTCGAGTAGTCGCCTGCCGCCCAGGCCCGCCGCTGGCGGGCGGTCAGTTCGGACAGGTTCGGTTCGATGACGCTGCTGGTGCTCATGTGAACTCCTTGAATGGTGTGAAACACGAACGATCGTGCTGACTAATCCGTGCACTATACGATCGGTCGTGCTATCTTGTCAAGTATGACCCAGCCGAGCCCCACCGAAGCACCCGCCCAGCGCCGTCAGCGAGCCGACGGCCGCCGCAGTCGCGACGCGATCCTCGACAACGCCGCGCGCCTGGCGACCGTCGAAGGACTGGAGGGCCTTTCGATCGGCCGTCTGGCTGAGCACACCGGCATGAGCAAGAGCGGCCTCTATGCCCACTTCACGTCCAAGGAGGAGCTGCAGCTGGCCACCATCGAGCGCGCCCAGGAGATCTTCGAGGCCGAGGTGCTGAGCCCGGCCCGCACGC
>DASUHV010000059.1:0-13339 GCA_036273355.1 Gaiellales bacterium | reverse complement strand
CGACCGGCCACGCGCAGCCGCTGCCCGCTGTCGGTGCCCGGCTCGAGCTCGCCGAACCGCTCCCGCAGCACCGCGACCGGCACCCGGTGCGGGAAGCCGGTCGGGTACGGATCGACCCCGCGCGAGCGCGCCGCGGCCAGCTTGGCCAGGCGGTCCTGGCGGATCTGCTGCTCGGTGTCGCCCGGCTGGCTCATCGCGACGCGCAGTCTACGTCGGGCGGATCGGGCAGGTGCGGCTACGCGGCCTTGATGCTCACGATCTGCAGCTTGATCGATCCGCTGGGTGCGGCCACCTCGACGACCTCGCCCTTCTTGTGGCCGAGCACGGCCTGACCGACCGGCGACTCGTTCGACAGCCGGTTGTTGGCGGGGTCGGCCTCGGCCGAGCCGACGATCTCGTACTCGTCGGTCTCGCCGTCGTCGACGTACTTGACCTTGACCTTCGATCCGATCGAGACCACGTCCTTGGGGATGTCGCTGGTGTCGATCACACGGGCGCCGCGGAGCTGCTCCTTGAGCCGCAGGATGCGGGTTTCCAGGAGCGCCTGCTCGTTCTTGGCGTCGTCGTACTCCGAGTTCTCCGAGATGTCGCCGAACTCGCGGGCGGCCTTGATCCGCTCGGCCACCTCGCGACGCTTGACGGTCTCGAGCTCCGAAATGGTGGCCTTGAGCTTCTCGTAGCCGGTCTGGGTGAGGATGACGTCCTTCTCCACGGAATATCCCTTGCTCTCTTGGGTGTACGGCCCGTGCCAGGAGCCACGGTACGAAACGAGCGGCGCCCACCGAAACCGGCTGAACTGCAGCACTTTAAGGTTCCGGCCGACACCGCGGAACCACGCATTCTACCCGCGTTATTACAAAATCGTCAAACCGGTCGCAACATCAGCCACAAGCTGGCGTCCGGTACCCTTCGCGCCATGGCCCAGCTCTCCTCCCCCTGGTACATCGGCGACGTCGAGATCCCGTCGCGAATCGTGCTGGCACCGATGGCCGGTGTGTCGGTGCAGGCCTTCCGCCGCCAGGGGCGGCGCTTCGGCGCGGGGCTGGTGTGCAGCGAGATGGTGTCGTCCTGCGGGCTCTCATACGGAAACGAGCGTACGCTCGGCTACCTGCGGATCGCGCGCGACGAGCACCCGCTGGCCGTGCAGATCTTCGGATCCGAGCCGGAGCGGATGGCGGAGGCGGCGCAGATGGTCGTGGCCGCCGGCGCCGACATCGTCGACATCAACTTCGGCTGCCCGGTGCGGAAGGTGACCAAGACCGGCGCGGGCGCAAGCGCGCTCGAGGATCACGACCTGGCCTGCGCGCTGGCCGGCGCCGTGGTGGACGCCGTGGACGTGCCGGTATCGGTGAAGATGCGGCGCGGGGTGCGTAACGGGTCGCTGGCTGCGCTCGAGCTGGGGCCGAAGCTGGAGGCGCTGGGCGTGGCCTCGTTGACGCTACACCCGCGCAGCGCGCAGCAGATGTACACGGGCACCGCCGACCACACGCTGACGGCGGAGCTGGTGCGGCGGGTGTCGGTGCCGGTGATCGCCTCCGGCGACATCGGCGACCACGCCGGGGCCGAGCGGGTGCTGGACGAGACCGGCGCCGCGGCGGTGATGGTGGGTCGCGGAGCGCAGGGACGGCCGTGGACGCTGCGCGAGCTGTCCGAGGGATCCGACCAGGCGCCCGACCGGGCCGAGGTGGTGGCTGAGCTGGTGCGGTTCATGCGCGAGGTGGTGCGTGAGATGGGCGAGGAGCGGTCGGTCGGCTTTCTGCGCAAGTTCTACGGCTGGTACCTGCGCGGGCTGGAGGGCGCCAAGGAGCTGCGGGTGCGGATGACGCAGGCGCCGTCGGTGGAGCTGGCCGAGGCGATGCTGCTGGACGCCTGCCCGGAGGCGCTGCCCCTGGTGGCGGAGGCGGAGCGAGAGACGGCGCTGCTCCCCGACTCGGACAGCGACCGCCTGCTGGATCTGCCGATCTCGATCTACGGCGGCGGCTGAGCTTCTGCCGCTTGTCGCTCCGCCGGTAGCTCTACGGCGCGAGCAATCCCGGGTCGTCGCAGCTGATGCCGTTCGACGCCGCGTCCTGGTACTCGCTCGCTTCGATGGTCAGCCCTACCGAGCCGGGTGGGATCGTAACCGTCTTGACGCTGGTGCTAGCGCCCGGTGGAAGGAAGACGGCACCACCGTCAACCACCTGGGCGGCCCCTTGGGGCATTACGTCAGCAATTACCCGCATGTCGTGCCGGACTCCGACCACCTCGATGCCAGGGACACCGGTCGACGTGTCATCGCACGCAGTCGTGAATCCTTGCTCTGTGAGGCCGTTCACCAGGCGCTTCACGACGTCGTTCTCCGACCCCGTGACCAGCAGTGCGCACGAGCGCCCAGGAGGCCCGTCGATTCCCTCATTCCCGCAGGCGAGCTGCTGGTTGGGCGTCGGCAGCACCTTGGTGATCACGTCACTCGCCTTATTCGAGCCGACAATGCAACCACCGGTCACCAGGCATAGGGCAACCCAGAGCAGCGCGAACGCGGGCACATGGGGACGAGCCCTCATGTGATGTGTATCGACTCACAACGTCTGGCTCTTGACGCCCCAAGACGTACGACGGGGCCGGCGCGGCCCTTTGCAGCCGCACCGGCCCCGTGAACGTCTGCCCCGCTAGGACTCGGCCATCTCCTCGGACGCCAGCAGCCCGATGGCGACCAGGTCGGCCGGATGGATCCAGGCATCGGAGACGAGAAAGCCTCCCGCGTTCAGGATCGCGCTTCGCAGCGGGATCGCCCAGCGGTGCTCGATCAGCGCGACCGCGGCGGCCGTGCCCTCCGGGATCTCGTCGGCGATGTACCACACCTGATCCTCGATCATGCCGCCATCGAGGGCGGCCTCGGCACCGGCGATAGCACCGGCCTCGGCTCCCTCCTCGCCCGCGGCGCCCAGCCCGATCAGGGCACCGACGGTGGCGCCGAACTCGATCGTCTCATCCTGGCTGAGATCGCTGTGTTCGATCATGGTGATCAGGCCGTCCTCGTCCTTGCGGACGAAGCCCATGTCGATCAGGCGGATCACGTCGCGCTCGCGCAGGTCGGCGAGCACGGAGGCGATCTCGCCCTTGAACTCACCGCCGGCGAACCCGACGATCAGCAATTGCACCGGTCCGATGGTCATCCTTGTCTCCTGAGTTGGTCGTGGCCCGGCACTACGAGCCGAGCAGCTTCGCTTTTGCCTGCTGGAACTCCTCCGGGCTGAGCACACCCTGATCCATCAGGTTCTTCAGGTCTACCAGCTGCGACGTGAGGTCGTCGCCCGCGGGCGCCGCGGCCGGAGCGGCGGCAACCGGGGCCGCGGCCACGGGTGCCTGCTGCGCGGCCTGCTGCGCCTCAAGGTCGGCGATGCGCTGCTCCTGGCTGGCCTGCTCGGCCTGATTGTTGGCGACGTGCTTACCCGCCACATAGGCGCCCCCACCAACCATCGCCGCCCGCATCAACGGTCGTCGTCTACGCATGTTCCGCCTCCTCAAAGATCGTCGTTACCTCGCCGTCAGACAATAGACCATCCGCTATGCCCGAATGTGGCCGCCGTCGGTGCTTCCGCATGTGCGCGGGTAAGGCAGCGCGCTCCTACGCCGGTTCCGGCGGTGGCGGCGCGGCCGGCGCCGGCTCCGAATCGCCGCCCAGGCTGGTGCCCTCGATGTCGACGGTGGGCACGATCCTCCCCAGCCAGGCGGGCATCCACCACGCCCATCGGCCGAGCAGGGTGAGCACCGCCGGCGCCAGCATCAGCACCATCGTCGCCGCCAGCAGCACCGCCGTGGACAGGCCGACTCCGAACTGCTTGACCACCGGATCGCCGTTCAGGATGAAGCTCGAGAACACCGAGATCATGATCAGGGCCGCCGCCGAGATGACCCGCGCGCTCGTCTTCAGCCCCAGCCGCACGGAGGTGCGGTCGTCCTCGCCGTGCAGGCGATGGTGGTCGACCGATGACAGCAGAAACACCTGGTAGTCCATGCTCAGCCCGAACAGGATCGCGAACATCATCAGCGGCACGTAGCTCGCGATCGGCACGCTCGAGGCATCGGTGCTGACCCCGACGATATCGATGCCCCAGCCCCACTGGAAGCAGGCGGTGAGTATGCCGAACGCCGCCATCGCCGTCACGAAGTTCGTGGCAGCCGCCTGCAGCGGGATCAGCACCGACCGGAACGCCACCAGCAGCACCAGCATGCTGAGCAGCAGGATGGTGACGATCACCAGCGGAAGCCGGCTCGAGATCTCTGCGGCCAGGTCGACGTTGCTGGCAGTGGAGCCGCCCACGAACGCCTGCACGCCCTTCTCAGAGTTGTTCGGTATCACGGTCGAGCGCAGATGCCTGACCAGGTCGGCTGTCGCCTGCGACGAGGGCGCCGTGGTCGCGATCACGCTGTAGACGACGTCGTTGCCCTTCTTGGAAATGGACGGCGGCGACACCAGCTTGTCGCCCTTGGTCTTGATCAGCGCGTTCTGCAGCTTGACCAGCCGCGGATCGGTGCCACGGATGTCGCCGCCTGCCTTGGTCAGCGTGTTCACCAGCTGGCTGTGCAGCTGGTCGGCCTGCTTCTGCTGCTTCTTGGCCTTCTTCTGCAGCGCCTTCAGCTGATCGCCCTGCTGCTGAAGATCGTTCGCCTGTGCCTGCAGCTCGTTTCCCTGCTTTTGCAGCGCGGCACCCTGTTGCTCGAGCGATGCGGCCTGCGCCTGCAGCGAGGCCGCCTGTGACTGGAGCTGGGCGGACTGCGCGTCGAGCGCCTTCTTCTGCTGCTTGAGCGACTCCTTCTTGGCCAACAGCGCCTCCGCCTGGTGCAACAGCTTCTTCGCTTCGGCCTTGTCGTGCCTGAGCTGGGCGATGAACTCCTGCTCGCGCCGCTTGAGCCGCTTCAGCCGCGCCTGCAACTCTGCGATCCGCGTGGGATTGGTGGCGTTCTGCAGCTTCCGCTCGACCTTGGCCTGCGCAGCCCGGTTGACGACCAGCCGCACGGCCAGCGCCTTCGCATCCTGCTTCAGCGCGGCTGCCTCCGCCTCCAGCTGACGTTGCTCGGCGTTCAGCTGGTTGTTCTCTGCCTGCAGCTTCGCCCCCTGCGCCTCGAGCGCCGCCTGCTGCTGCTCCAGCTGCGCCTGCTGCGCCCGCAGCGATGCCGACTGCTGATTGAGCAGCGCCTGCTTGTGCTCCAGCTGTTGTTGCTGCTGCTCCAGCTGGGCCTGCTCGGCGTTGATCTCGGCCTGCTGCTGCTTGCCCTCCTTCTGCTCCTGCTTGAGGGTCTTCTGCAGGCTCTTCAGCTGGTTCTCCTGATCGACCACTTTGGGGTCGCCCTTGGCCTTGGGGGCCACCGCCACCGCGATGATCAGCGGCCCGTTGAACCCGGGCCCGTAGCCCTGGGACATCAGGTCGTAGGCACGCCGCTGCATGGTCGCCGGATTCGTCTGGCCGATGTCCTCCTGGCCCAGCTCCAGCGATAGCACCGGGATGATCAGCGGCACCATCAGCGCGACCGCAAGCAGCACCGGGATCAGCGGGTGGCGGGTGACGAAGCCTGCCCAGCGTCCCCAGATGCCCTCCTTCGCGGGGTCATCCTTGGGGTGCAGCCACACCGGCAGGGCGAGCGAGTCGATGTGGCGCCCGGCCAGCGACATCAGCGCCGGCAGCAACGTGACTGCGGCCAGCACGGCCGTTCCCACCGCCACGGCAGCCGTGTAGCCGAGCGCGGCCACGAGCGGGATGCCCGCCACGAACAGCGACAGCAGCGCCACCACCACGGTGCAGCCGGCGAACACCACTGCGGTGCCGGCGGTGCCGACAGCGCGCGCGATCGACTCGTGGAATTCCATGCCCTCGCGCATCTGGCCGCGGTGGCGCGTGACCAGGAACAGCGCGTAGTCGATGCCGACCGCCAGCCCGATCATGGTGGCGATCGTGGTGGAGATATCCGGCACCGACACCAGGTGTCCCATCAGCCCGATCAAGCCCAGGGCCGTCGTCAGGCCGAGGATGGCGGTTCCGATCGGCATCCCCATCGCCACCAGCGTGCCGAAGGTGAACGTGAGGATGATCATCGCCGCCAGGATGCCGATCACATCGCTGGTGGACGTGTCGTTTGGCGACAGCGTGCTGCCGATCGAGCCGCCGCCGACCACCTCCATGCCGGCCTGCGTGCCGGGTTTGGCGGCGTCCAGCACCCGCTGTGCCTGCTGCTCGGTGAGGTCATTGGAGCTGACGTTCAGCAGCACCGAGATGAACGCGGTCTTCTTGTCCTTCGAGATCTGGGCTCCGGCACCCTGCGCGAACGGGCTGGTGGCGCTGTGCACGAACTTGATCTTCTTGATCGCCTTGTACGAGTCGGTGATCGCCTGCTTGTTGTCCTTGTCGGTGACCTTGCCGGCACCGCGGATGTGGAAGATGATCGGGTTGGAGCCGTTCTCCTGGGGCGGGAACCCGGCCTGCAGCAGGTCGGTGGCAGCCTGGCTACCGGTGCCGGGCAGGCTGACGTTGTTGTCGGTGTCGGCACCGACCTGCTTCACGGTCAGCGTGACACCGGCCGCCAAGGCGATCCAGAGTACGAGCACAATCACCGGATGCGCCGCCACCAGGTTCCCCAACCTGTACAGCATCCTTGCCAAGGTCGCGCGAGTCTACGGGACAGGGATGCCGATGTCAGCCCCGTCTAGGCCGGACGGCGCCGCCGACGGGCGCTACTCGGACGAACGCGTTGTGTTCCGCAGCCAGATCCGGCGTAGCCCCTCGAGCGTCAGCCACGGCTCGACCCGGTCGATCGTGAGGCAGTGCGGGGCGACGACGGCCGCAAGGCCGCCGGTTGCGATCACGCCCGCGTTGCCGCCCAGCTCGGTGCGGAACCGGCCGACCAGGCCGTCCACCAGGCCGGCGTAGCCGAAGATCGCTCCCGACTGCATGTTCTCGGCGGTGGTGCGGCCGATCGCCCGCTCCGGCGCCCGCAGCTCGATCCCGAACAGCGCGGCCGCCCGCTCGCCCAGCGCGCTCGTCGCGATCTCCAGCCCGGGCGCTATCGCCCCACCCAGGAAGGCGCCGTCGGCCGAGACCGCGTCGAAGTTGATGGCGGTGCCAAAGTCGACAACAACCAGCGGTCCCGGTTGCAGGGCGAGGGCGGCGACGGAGTTGGCGACGCGGTCGGCACCCACCTCCTGCGGGTTCGGCACACGCAGCTCGAGGCCGGTCTCGACGCCAGGCTGGCCCACCACGAGCGCCTCGTGGCCGAAGTGGGTGCGGGCGGTCTGGCGCAGCGCCTCGGCCAGCTGGGGCACCCCGGATGACGCCACCGTCGCGGTCACGTCGCCGAACCCGCGGCCGCGCACCGACAGCAGGCCGTGCAGCTCGACCGCCAGCTCGTCGGCGGTCTGGGTGCGGACGCTGGCGACGCGCCAGTGCTCGACCAGCTCATCGCCGTCGTAGAGACCGACGACGGTCTGCGTGTTGCCGACGTCGATTGCAAGTAGCAAGCGGGCGCTACTCGTCGGTCAGCTCGAAGCCGCGCGGCAGCGTGGTCTCGATGTCGTCGTCGGGCTTGAGCTCCTCGATGGTGACGTCCTGCGTGGTGTGCACCTCGGTGCGGGGGATGATGCGGGTCGGGCGGCTCTTGTCCCAGACCCAGACGTCGGTCATCGTCAGCCGGGCGAACGGATAGGCGGCCTGGTCGTTCCGCTGGATGTCGAGCTCGTTGCAGAGGTAGGTGGCCTCCGCGGTCAGCACGCAGTAGCGAAACAGGCCGAACACGGTCGCGTACTCCCGCTTGAGCCGAAGCTCCAGCTCGGCGTCGTATTCCTCGTGGTCGTCGATGTAGGTCATGGCAGAAGTCTAATTCGCGGGCGCCCGCGGTTCCGGCTCGACGGCTGCAAACGCGGGCCGCGCGACCACCGTGTCGCGCATCCGGGTCAGGTTCGGGTAGGGGGACATGTCCATGCCGGTGACCAGCGTTCGGTACAGGAACGGCGCGGCGGCGACATCGGCCAGCGAGAACTCGCCCAACCAGTACCCGGACGGCCCGACGACGCTCTCGAACTGGGTGAGAACCGGCGCGACCTCCTTGGCCTTGGCGACGGCAGCCTCGGGGTCAGCCGGGCCGGCGCCGAAGCCACCGGTGGGGCTGAAGCCCAGCGCCTGCGCCTCGACCTGGAAGAAGGCGGGGCGGAAGGTGAACGCGAAGCGGTCGAGCATCATGTCCACGCGGGCGCGTGCCGGCGGATCGGCTGGATACAGGTCGTCGCGGCGCTCGCGGTTGGCCAGGTAGCGCAGGATCGCCTGTGACTCCGACAGCACCAGGTCGCCGTCCTGCAGCGTGGGGATCCCCATCAACGGGTTGATGTCGGCGTACCACTGCGGCCGCGGGCGCTCGATCGGCACACGTCGCCGCTCGTACTCGAGGCCCAGCTCGGCCAGCAGGAACCGCACCTTCTGCGCGTTGCCGGAGATCGGATGGTCGTAGAGCGCCAGCACCGCCGCGGACACTACACCAGGCCTGGAATAAGGCGCTTGGTGCGCTCCGCGTAGGGCGCGTACTCCGGGAACTCGGCGCGCAGCGATCGCTCCTCATACATGGTGCGCATCAGCTGCAGGCTGAGGCAGACCAGCCACGCACCCAGCGCGGGCGCCCAGCTCTCGGCGCCGATGACGATGCCCAGCGCGGCGGTCAGCTCACCCAGGTACAGCGGGTGGCGGACGAGCCGGTACGGGCCGCGCGTGACCAGGCCGCGCACGTCGGGCAGCACACCGAAGCAGCGGCCGAGAAAGGCGACGGAGGCGATCGCGAACAGGAGCCCGGCGCCGAGCAGGAGGTCACCGGCGACCAACACGGCGCCGGAGCCGCTGCTGCCGGCGGCCAGTCCGATCAGGATGAAGGCCAGCTGCGCGGTCAGCGCGGCGACGACGCCGACCACGCTGCGGCCGCGGCGAAGCGGTGCCGGGCGGATGTTGACGAGCACCGCGAACATCACCCAGAGGGCGGCTCCCAGCAGGTGGAAGACGAAGTCGGCCGGGCCGGACGCGCGGACGGCGGCGGTGCCTCCGAGCAGCGCCATCACCCCGAACAGGAACGTAGGCACGCCGCGGGAGCCGAGCAGGTGCAGTATCACGGAGAGGCGCTCCACCACCTTGCTATCGGCGGTGCGCGGCGCCTACATGAGCGCGGTACCGGTGGCGCGCACGCCCTGCGGCGGCAGGCGCTCCAGCAGCGCCCTGACGGTCTCGCCGTCCAGGTCGATCCCCGGAGCGACGTCGGCCAGCGGTCGCAGCACGAACTCGCGCTCGTGGGCGCGTGGGTGTGGGAGCGTCAGGCGGTCGCTCTCGAGCTTCCGGCCGTCGTACCAGATCAGGTCGAGGTCGAGCGTGCGCGGGCCGAATCTGATGCCGCGCTCGCGGCCGCCCTCCGCCTCGATCGCGAGCAGCGCATCCAGCAGGGGCAACGGCTCGAGCGTCGTATCCAGTTCCACCACGGCGTTCAGGAACGCCGGCTGTTCCGTCAGCCCGACCGGGTCGGTCTCGTAGACCGGGGATGCCGCCACGACCGTACCCAGCCCGCACAGCGCGGCCGCCGCCCGACGCAGCGTCTGCAGCGAGTCGCCCAGGTTACTCCCCAAAGAGATGTACGCCCGGTTCCCTCGGAAGGGTGCACTTGCTGACATTTCCATCATGTTTTCTTCACAAATGACGATGCAGATAGTCCGGTGCCGGAATCCTGCGTTGGCCGCCGCCGGGCTCCCCAACTTGTCAAGGAAGGTGCCATGTCGACCCTCATGGAACTGACCATCGTGCTGCTCGTCTGCCCGGCCGCCCTGGCCGCGTGGGTCGACGCACGGTACCCCAGCATCCGCCCCACCGAGCTGCGCCGCGTCGCCGTGCACATCGGCATCACCGGCCTGGTCGCGTTCGTGGTACTGCGGCCCGCTCTGATCGGCGTGGGCATGCTGCTGCACGGCAACACCGGTCGCGCCGCGATGATCACCGTGGCCTGCGTCGTCATCACCTACTGCGCGATGGTCACGATGTGGGCGATGCGCAGCGCCGCCGAGATGGCGACCACCGGGCGCCGCTAGACGCGCGCCGCTAGACGGCGATCTCGCGCAAGGTGGCCGCCGCCTCGGCGCGGTTCTTGGCGCGCAGCTTGCGCAGGATCGATTTGACGTGCCAGCGCACCGTCTCGGGTGACAGGCACAGCCGCTCGGCGATGACGGCCGTGCTGTGGCCGGCGGCGATCAGCTGCAGGATCTCGAGCTGCCGCGGCGTCAGGCGCTCCCGGTGCGGGAAGTGCGAGGCAAGGGCGACGCGGCGGTCGCCGTCTCGCAGGTCGCGGACGAGGTACCCGGTCATCTGGCGCGAGAGCGCAGCCTCTCCCACGAACACGCCCTCCAGCGCCCGCACCAGGCGCTCGGGCGCCTGCTCCTTGGTCAGGAAGCCGTCGGCGCCGGCCCTGATCGCGGCCAGCATCTCGTTGCGGTCGTGCGAAACCGTCAGCACCACGGTGCGGATGCGCGGGTCGTGCGCGGCAACGCGCTTGACCAGCTCGATGCCGCTGCCGTCGCTGAGGTAGAGGTCGGTGAGCACGGCGTCGGGCCGGGTCGCGCGGACGGCGGCCATTGCCTCCTCCACGCCATCGGCGACCCCGGCCACGGCCACGCCACCGGCCTCGAGCAGGCCGACCAGGCCGCAGCGGTAGATCGGGTGATCGTCGACGACGACAACGCGCAATTGCTCCATACCTCCGTTATACGGGGGGATCGTGGGTGGTGTAAGACCACCCCACGAAGAAGCGGACCCACCCGGTCGCCTCCCCATCTACGAAATTCGAGGCGAAATCGGGCCCGATCTACGAAATTCGTAGCCGTGACGGGGTCTGGCTACGAATTTCGTGCAACACCGGTGCCAGGCGCGCGTGTTGCGCCGGCGGATCGTCACGGCGCCGATGCGGGTGTCACGGACGCGTCACGGTGACCCGCACATCGCCGAATGGGTGGCCGATCGGGGCCTGCGGCTTGTGCACGGTCACCTGTACCTCCTCGGCCGGGAACCGCTCGAGCAGGTCGTCGGCGATGACGGCGGCCAGGCGCTCGAGCAGGTTGTACGGCCCGCCGCCGGCCAGCTCCACCACCCGGTCGCAGACCGCGCCGTAGTCGATCGCATCCTCGAGCCGGTCGCTCTGCTCCGAGGAGCCGGAGCTCGTCAGCCGCACGTCGAACAGGAACGGCTGGCCGTCGCGGCGCTCGTGCTCGTAGACCCCATGGTGGGCGAACACCTCGAGCCCCACGACCTCGACGACGGGCCCGGTCACGGCCGCCCCCGCCCCACCGCCGCGGCCACGTCCAGCGCCTCGCGGTTGGGCGCCACGTCGTGCACCCGGAACATCCAGCCGCCGCGCCGGTAGGCCTCCAGGTTCGCGGCCACGGTCCCGGCCACGCGCTCCTTCTCGGCCCGGCCCGTGATCTGCCCCAGGAACCGCTTCCGCGACAGCGCCACCAGCACCGGGTAGCCCAGCGCCGCGATCCGGTCGAGCTCCCGCAGCAGCGTCAGGTTGTGCTCGATCGTCTTTCCAAACCCGATGCCGGGATCGATGCAGATCAGCTCGCGATCGATTCCCTGCGACTCCGCGAACCTGGCCCGCTCCGCCAGGAACTCGCCGACCTCCGCCACCACGTCCACGTAGCGGGGGTCGTCCTGCATCGTCCCGGGCGTGCCCTGCATATGCATCAGGCAGACCGGCACCCCGGCCGCCCGCACCACCTCCGCCATGGCCGGATCGTGCCGCAGAGCGGACACGTCGTTCACGAACACGGCGCCTGCCGCGATCGCCCGCCGCGCCACCTCCGCCTTCATGGTGTCGATCGAGATTGGCACCGCCGTGCGCGCCGCCAGCCCCTCGACCACCGGGATCACACGCGCCAGCTCCCGCTCCTCCGACACCGGCTCCGCCCCCGGCCGCGTCGACTCGCCGCCGATGTCGATCAGGTCGGCACCCGCCTCGGCCAGCGCCAGCCCGTGCGCGATCGCCGCCTCCGGATCCAGGAAGTCGCCGCCGTCGGAGAACGAGTCCGGCGTCACGTTGATCACGCCCATCAGCGCCGGCGCCGGGTAGCGCCGCGTCAGCACCGTGTCCGGCACCAGCGGCGCCGCGGCGGTCGCCGCCGGCCGCGGCACGAACACCGGCGTGTCCGGCATCCAGCGCACCGCCGAGTAGATGGTCGCGAACAGCAGTCCCAGGAACGGCACCGGCACCCAGCCGCCGCCCGTCGTGCCCATCACCAGCGTGTTCCAGCTGCCGTGCAGACCGATCCCCGGCAGCAGCGAGCCTGTCCGCCGACGCAGCCATGCCAGCAGCATCCCCTCCGCCGAGAACAGGATCAGCACCCCCGGCTCGACGTGCAAACCGGCCCAGACCACGCCCGACACCAGCGCACCCGGCCAGAACCCGAACCGGCGCGCCAGCGCCGAGAACAGGAACCCGCGCATGGCCACCTCCTCGGTCCACGGCGCCACCATCACGGCCAGCGCGCTGAGCGCGATCTTGTAGCCGAGCCCGGAGTGGTCGGCGCCGAGGTCGTTGGTGCCGGTCAGGTGCAGCGCACTCGTGATCGCGATCGCCACTGCTCCGACCACGATCGCAGTTGGGATGAAGATGGCGATGCCCGAGATCCAGCGGCGGGCCCGGGCCGCGCCGAACGCGGCCCACTCGCGTCGCCGGTTGGCGAAGGCCAGCTCGAAGCAGACCGGCAGGATCATGGCCACCCCGAACATCAGCGCGATGGCAGCAAACAGTCCCGCCGCCAGCGTCGTCTGCTGGTTCGTCAGCTGCCCGGCCACCAGCCCCTCCAGCACGAACAGCAGCACGAACAGGGTCATGCTCAGGAACACCGCACGCCCCCAGCCAACGGGTTGACGGTCGGTGATCACCCCGGGATCGTAGCGACTAGGCCTGGACCGGATCACTAGACTGACCACCCGTGGAGACGTCGCACACAGAGGTCGAGGCGCGGATGCTCCAGCAGGCGATCCCGGCCGGTGCCACGGTGCTCGAGGCGGGCTGTGGACGCACGACGCGGCTGGCGGACCACCGTGACCGGATCGCCCGGCTGGTGGGGATCGACCTCGACGGCGCCGCCGGCCGCGAGAACGCGTCGCTGGACGAGTTCATCGAAACCGATCTGTCGGGGCCGCTGCCATTCGACGACGCCACCTTCGACCTCGTCTACTCCAACTTCGTCGTCGAGCACCTGGACGATCCCGCCCGGACGTTCGCCGAGTTCCACCGGGTTCTGCGTCCGGACGGCTGGCTGGTGCTGCTGACCAGCAACCGGTCGAAC
>DASUHV010000058.1:0-3074 GCA_036273355.1 Gaiellales bacterium | reverse complement strand
GGCCTCGGCGACCCAGTGACCTTGGCGCGTGTCATACGCAGTCCGGGGCGGCTCGGAGTCCTGCATGTACGCGCGTACCAGCGGCTCGTCCATGATCCCGGTGTCGACGCCCTTCAACCAGTGATCCCACCAGCGGATCTCCTCCTGCAGAAAGCCGATCGCCGGGCCGGGAACGCCCTGCTCGGGCCACACGTGCTCCCACGGCCCGATCAGCGCCCGGCGGGGGCACGACAGCCCCTCCAGCATCCGGAAGATCGCGTTGGTGTACCCGTCCGACCACCCACCGACCAGGTAGACGGGACACTCGATGGCGGCGTAGTCCTCGCACACCGAACCATGCTTCCAGTACGCATCCCGGCGCTGATGACTCAGCCACCTGTCGGCGAGGAACTCGTTGGCTTCCAGCCGTTCGAGCCACATCTCGCGCCAGCGGTCGCCCACCACCAGCGGATCCGGCGGGCGGGCGTTGTAGGCCAGCATCACGGATGCCCACGGCAGCATGTAGTACCCCAGCACCGATCCGCCGATGTAGTGGACGTCGTCGGCGTAGCGATCATCGGTCGAGCAGGCGGTGACGATGGCTTTCAGCTCGGGCGGGCGCCGGGCGGCGATCTGGAGGCTGTTGAATCCGCCCCACGAGATCCCCATCATCCCGATCGACCCGTCACACCACTTCTGCGCGGCGATCCAGCTGAGCAGCTCGAGGGCGTCCTCCTGCTCCTGCGGCTGGTACTCGTCGGCCAGCACGCCCTCCGAGTCGCCGCTCCCGCGGATGTCGACGCGCACGCCGGCGTAGCCGCGCTCGGCGAAGTACGGATGGCGCACCGAGTCGTCGATGGCGGTCGAATCGGATTTGCGGTAGGGCAGGTACTCGAGCACCGCCGGTACCGGCCCGGCACCCTCCGGCAGCCACACCCGACCCGACAGCACCACCCCGTCGGGCATCGGGACCGCGACCTCCTGGACGCTCACCGGGTACCGCGACGGCCGGCTCACCAGGGAACCGAATCCGGGTCGATGGCGCGGTCGACGAACTCGTCCACGCGGGGACGATATGCCTCCCACAACGCCCGCAGCGCCGCGACCGGCGCGGGGGCGTCGTCAACGCGCAGATCCACCAGGGCGAACGAGTGGTCGCCGGCGACCAGCACCGCGGCCGACCGCACCGGCGAGCGTTCGCCGCCGGCAGCGAGGCCGGCTTCCAGCGCGGACACCATGCGTCCGGCGAGCTGATCGCCGGGAGCGCCCTCGAACGCGGCCACCATGGCCCTGCCGACGTTTCTGGACACGAGCACGTTGCCGAGGGCGATGCACTGGTGGCCGTGTTCCTCGGCGAATGGCTCTTCCACCCGCGCGCCCGAGAACGCCGCGGTGCGGCCGGCAGTGTCGATTGCGGCCAGCTGGCGCCAGTCGGCCGAAGCGGTCGAGTTCACGAGCGCGGCCACGGTCTCGGCCGCGTCACATCCGGAGGACAGCAGATCAAGCCCCTGCGGCCCCAGTCGCGGATCGGTGCGGTGCTGGGTCAACACGGCGCCGGCACCGGACCGGGCGTGGGGGACGCGGGCACCGACCGCGATGTCGGCCGTGGCCGTGACCGCGCCCAGATGGCCGGTACGGGTGCACCGCCCGAGCAGTGAGAACGTCATGGGGCGTCGTCGACCGGCCCGGGATCCGCGGCGACCAGCCAGGCTGAACGCGCGGCGAAGCGAAACTGCTGTGCGGCTCCGCTGTGCAGCAGGTCGTCGTCATCGGCGGGAGACAGCATGGCGGCCGTACCGAGCCCGCCCGCGTCGACCACATACTGGGTCTGCGGGCCCATGAAGGAGACATCCGTGACGGTGCCGTCCAGCACCGCGTCGCCGAAGCCCGGGGCGGTGCGAATCGCCTCCGGGCGGACGACGGCCACCGCCTGGTCGCCCACCGCCAGCCCCGCAACGCCGGGCACGTCGAGCGTCCCGAGCGTGCCCATGTCGACGCGGTATGAGCCGCTCCCGAGCAGCTCGACAACACGCGCCTCGAAGCGGTTCGAGGCGCCCACGAAGTCAGCGACAAACAGCGTCTGCGGACGACGATAGGTATCGACCGGGTCACCGATCTGCTCGATCTTCCCCTTGTGCATGATCGCGACCCGATCCGACATCGAGAACGCCTCTTCCTGATCGTGCGTGACGTACACGAAGGTGATGCCGACCTCGCGCTGGATCTCCTTCAGCACCATCTGCATCTGTTTTCGGAGCTTGAGATCGAGTGCGCCGAGGGGCTCGTCGAGCAGCAGCACGGCCGGCTCCAGCACGAGCGAGCGAGCCAGCGCAACGCGCTGCTGCTGGCCGCCTGAGAGCTGCTTCGGGCGGGCCTTCTCGCGGCCGGTGAGCCCGACCAGCTCGAGCATTTCCGTCACCCGGCGGCGGGTGTCGCTTCGGCTGACCTTGCGCTCCTTCAGCCCGAAGGCGACGTTCTCGAACACGTTCAGGTGAGGGAACAGCGCGTAGTGCTGGAACACGGTGTTGACCGGCCGCTTGAAGGCGGGGACGTCGGTCACGTCCTGGCCTCGTACCGAGACCCTGCCGCTGCTCGGGGTCTCGAGACCGGCCACGATCCGCAGGGTCGTGGTCTTGCCGCAGCCGCTCGGGCCGATCAGCGAGAAGAACTCGCCGTCGGCGATGGCCAGGTCGATCCCGGCGACCGCGGTCAGATCGCCGTAGTGGCGTTCCAGCTGCTCGAGGGCAATGGCGGGCGGCCGGCTCTGTTCGGCGGTCGCGCTCACTCTTCGACATCCGGTGCTTGGGGAGTCGAACGCACCCCGATCGAGCCACGCACGGTGGCGACCACGGCGGCGCATGCGAACGTGATCAACGTGATCAGCATGACTCCCACGGCGATCGCGTTCACCTCCGGCGTGACCGAGATCCTGATCAGGCCGAGCAGCAACACCGGCAGCGTCTCTGCGTTGGTGCCGCCGAGGAACAGCGAGCTGACCACGTCATCGAAGCTGAACGAGAGCGTCAGCAGCACCGCCACCAGGATGGCGGGTGCCAGCAGGGGGAAGGTGACCCGCTGGAACACCCGCCGCGGCG
>DASUHV010000057.1:0-4749 GCA_036273355.1 Gaiellales bacterium | reverse complement strand
GAGGAACGGCCAGGCGATCAGCAGCACCATCAGCAGCGTGGGGATGATGATGGTGGCGAAGATCAGCTGCCACGGCTGCTTGAAGATGCGCAGCAGCTCGAACAGGAACAGGAAGTACCACTCCGGGCGCGGCTCGGTCTGGGCCACCGCCGGGTTGGCCTTGAGCTCGTAGAACGGACCCAGGAGGCCGTTGGTGCCCGTCGGATGGGCAGCGTTGATCGGCCCGGCGGTGGCGTGCCAGACAACCGTCATCGCCACGATGATCAACACGATCAGCAGGTTCACGACCACGTCGTGGAACATGGCGTAGGGGAAGAAGGCGTGGCCCTCCTTCTTCTGTGCCGCGAGCTCGGACTCGTAGCGGA
This sequence comes from Gaiellales bacterium, assembly GCA_036273355.1. Taxonomy (GTDB): domain Bacteria; phylum Actinomycetota; class Thermoleophilia; order Gaiellales; family JAICJC01; genus JAICYJ01. Next base: position 4,384 of record DASUHV010000057.1, on the reverse strand, counting down.
CGCGCCGGTTGATGACCTTGCGCGCCACCTAATCGCCCCCGACTTCCTGCACCTCACGCTGCTCGGCGGCGGCCGTCACCGGCACCTCGACGGGCGCGTCCCGAAGCTGCTGGGGCTGTGGCTCGTAGGCGGGAGCCGGCTCCGGCTCCGGCGGCCGTGACGGCCACGGGGTCACGCCCAGCTTCACGACCAGCCACATGTGCACGAAGATCAGCGCGATGATGGCGCCGGGTATCAGCAGCATGTGCAGGGCATAGAAGCGCGAGATGGTCTGGGCGCCGATCACCGGCCCGCCCAGCAGGAACTTCGAGATGAACGGCCCCAGCACCGGCGCCGTGCCGTTGATGTTGATGGCGACAACGGAGGCCCAGTACGCGCGCTCGTCCCAGACCAGCAGGTAGCCGGTCAGGCCCATGCCCATCACGCTGATGAAGATCAGCGAGCCGGTCAGCCAGGTCATCTCGCGCGGGTACTTGTACGCGCCGTAGAAGAACGTGCGGCCCATGTGCAGGAACAGCAGGATCACCATCACGCTGGCGCCCCACTTGTGCATCCCGCGGATCAGCCAGCCGAACGTCTGCACGTCGGTGATGTAGCGGATCGACTCGTAGGCGCCGTTGGGCGACGGATCGTAGGTCATCGCAAGCAGTGCGCCGGTGATCGCCTGGATGATGAACACCGTCAGGAGCGACGAGCCCAGCGTGTGGAACCAGCCGGTCGGCGGCACCTTGCGGAACAGGAACTTGCGCACCAGCGTCGGGAAGCCGGTGCGGTACTCGACCCAGTCCTCGGTGGCGAGCACCATCTGCTTGGGGCTGGGCGGCGGCGGGATCGGGATCGGCGACGGCATCGGCTACTGGGGCTTCGGGACCGGCCCGTGCGTGTAGGTGACGTTCGGGTAGAGGACGTCCGGCACCGTCTCGCCGAGCGGCCCCGGCGTGTAGACGGGCTGGCCCGGCATCTTGACCGGGTAGTAGGTGAGCTGGCCGTTCACGTAGTCGACGCTCCAGCGCTGCGTGATCACCAGGATGCCCTTCTGGATCTCCCACTGGAAGCGGTCGAGCGGGCGGATCGGCGGGCCTGCCGTGCGCACGCCGCGGGTGTCGTACTGGCCGCCGTGGCAGGGGCAGGCGAAGCCCTGCGGCGTTGCCAGGACGGGGCAGCCGAGGTGCATGCAACGGTTGGAGAACACGACGAACATGGCGTCGGTGGCCAGCCAGTCCGGATTCTTCTTGCCCGTGTAGTGCACCCAGGCCAGGCCGGCGCTGGTGTTCGGCTCCAGGGGATCCTCGACGTAGGTGGCTGCCGTTGGCTTGAACGCCGTCTCCGAGGTGAACTTGGTGATCGGGCCGAGTGCGACCGACTTGAACGTGGCCTCCTTGGTCACCGGAGCCAGCACGTAGGCGGTGGCCGGAACCCCGATCACGGCGCCGATCATCGCGCCCAGCCCGACCGATGAAAGGGTCAGGAACTGGCCACGGGTGACGGCCGAATCGGGCGCCTGCGGCGCGGTGTATGCGTGGGCGTGCGAGCCGGCGGGCGTGTCCGCCACAGCGTCCTCCAGTCAGTGCAGCGGCGCCATACTACCGCGCCTTCCGGTCATCTGTGCTTGTAACGGGTATGCCATATTCGGCCCAGCGAGCGGTCACCTGCGCGCGCATTTCGGGGCTCATCTCGATCACGGACGGCCAGCCTCGATCATAGCCCTCGCTCTCCCACTTGGCGGTGGCGTCGATCCCGATCTTGCCGCCGATGAACTGTCTGGTGGGCGCGTGATCGAGGTGGTCGAGCGGCCCGTCGGCCAGCACCACGTCGCGAGCCGGGTCGACGTTGGCGCCGGCCTGCCACATCACCTGGCCGTAGTCGTGCACGTCCACCCAGTCGTCCACGACCACGACGCCCTTGGTCAGCGAGAGCAGGCCGGTGCCCCAGATCGCGTGCATCACCTTGCGTGCGTGGCCGGGGAACGCCTTCCTGATCGAGACGATCGCGAGGTTGTGAAACGCGCCCTGGAAGGGCAGGTCGTAGTCGACCACCTCGGGCATGGTCATGCGGATCGCGGGCAGGAACATGCGCTCGGTGGCCTTGCCCAGCCACACGTCCTCCTGGGGCGGGACGCCGACGATGATGGACGGGTAGATGGCGTCGCGGCGCATCGTGATCGCGGTCACGTGCAGCACCGGGAACGGCTCGACCGGCGTGTAGTAGCCGGTGTGGTCGCCGAACGGCCCCTCGTCGGCCAGCTCGCCCTTCGCGATGTATCCCTCGATGATGATCTCGGCGCGGGCCGGCACCTCCAGGTCGACGGTGCGGGCGCGCACGAGCTCCACCGGCTCGCCGCGCAGGAAGCCGGCCAGCATCAGCTCGTCGATGTGTTTGGGCAGCGGCGCCGAGGCCGTGTAGGCGGTGATCGGGTCGAGCCCCAGCGCGACAGCGACGTCCATCCGCTCGCCCATGCCACGCCAGTCGGCGGCCGCGTCCTTGTGGATCTGCCAGTGCATGGCGGTGGTGTCGGGGCTGAACTTCTGGATGCGGTACATGCCGACGTTGCGCATGCCGGTGCGGGGGTCCTTGGTGATCACGGCCGGCAGCGTGATGAACGGGCCGCCGTCCTCCGGCCAGCAGGTCATGATCGGCAGCGCGTCCAGGTCGGGCGGGTCGAGCACCACCTCGTGGCAGGGGCCGCTGCGGACGGTCTTCGGCCGCGAATCGGCCAGCGACTTGAGCTTGCCGAGCGCGCGGATCTTCTCGCCGATGCCCTCCGGCGGCGTCATCTCGAGCACGCCCTGGATGCGCGCACCCAGCTCGTCCAGCGACTCGACGCCGAAGGCCATGCAGGTGCGCCGCTCGGTGCCGAACTGGTTGATCAGGAGCGGCAGCGAGCTGCCCTTGACGTCGCGGAACAGGAGCGCCGGGCCGCCGGCCTTGGTCACGCGGTCGGTGATCTCGGTGATCTCGAGGTGGGGGTCGACCTGGGCCGTCACCTCGTGCAGCTCGCCCTCACGGCGCAGGTGGTCGAGCCAGTCGCGGAGATCGGTGAACGCCATCGCGCGGGAGTCTATGCAGGCGCGGTTGGGACCGGCGGCGCGACGGCCGATAAGGATGGCATGACGACGTCTCAGGAGCCGGCCGGCGCTCCCGGCATGATGGTCTGGCCGCTGGTCGCGATCGGCGCCGTGCTGGGCGGCCTGGCGGGCGGGTTCGTGACGCACAACCTGCCGGTGGCGGCGGCCTGCGCGCTGCTGGGCGCGGGCGCCGTCGGCATCCTCGCGTGGCAGGCGATCGGGAGGCTGGCGGAGGAGCAGGAGTACGCGGACTGGGTGGCGCGGCGCGGCTGGCAGCCGGCCCGCAACCTGCCCGCGGCACTGGTGACGTCGCTGCTTCGCGCCGGCGACACGCGGCGGCTGGAGGATGGCTTCGAAGGCGAGATCGAGGGGCGCAGGGCGGGGATCGGCCACTTCATCTGGGAGACCGTCGAGCGCTCGGTGGACGAGTACGGCAACGTGCACGAGACCCGCATCCCGCACACGGACACGGTGCTGGAGACGCTGACCGGGCTGCAGTCGATGACGCGGCTGACGCTGACACCGAGGCACCACGGCCAGGGACGGCTGGCCGACGGGCTGGCGTCGGCGCTGACCACCGACCGGTCGGTGGAGCTCGAGTCGGCGGAGTTCTGCCGCGCCTACCGGCTGTTCGTCGCAGACGAGGAGAGCGAGCTGGTGGTGCGTCGGGTGTTCACGCCGGCGCTGATCGTGCACCTGGTCGAGCTGGCGGGCGTGCGCATGACGATCGAGTTCGAGACGGGCGCGCTGGTCTGCTCCGTGCACGGGCGGGCGGGCAAGACGGAGCTGCTGGACGCGATGGAGGCGGCATCGGTGGCGGTCGCGGACGCGCTCTGCAAGGACGCGGCGTCGCCCGCGTCGGCCTACGTCCCCGCACACGCCGCCCAGCCGTGACCCTGCTCCCGTACCTGATGCCGCTGGCGGTGGTGGCCTACATCGGCTACCGGTACTGGGCGCAGGCGCAGCGGAGCGCCGCGATCGACAGCGCGACGTCGGCGTGGGCGCTGCGTGAGGGGCTGGTGCCGGGGACCCCGCCATCGGCTGGGGCGACCCCCACGATGTCGCTGCCCGAGGGCGGCGCGCACGACTGCTGGCAGCTGCCGGTCGGCGACGGCAGCGGCACGCTGTTTCGCTGGACGTGGGTGATCCAGGAGGGACGCGACGTCCGCATGGGCGAGGCGACGGTGGTGTCGGCGATGCTGGCGGCCGGCTTCCCGCACTTCCGGGTGGTGCCGCGGCACGGCGCCGTGGCGCCGTCGGCAGGCTGGGACGAGCAGGAGCTGCACCTCGAGTCGGCCGAGCTCGAGGCCGATTTCCGC
>DASUHV010000056.1:0-8818 GCA_036273355.1 Gaiellales bacterium | reverse complement strand
GCTGACCAGGGCGCCCTCGAACCAGCCCGCGTGCTGCCGGGCGATGTCGGATCCGGCAAATGCGATGCGGCCGACCGGGTCGAACCGGTCCGGCGACACCAGGTCGATGCGCCCGGCCGGCGCCGTCAGCCAGGTGCCGCGCGAGGCCGGGTCGGCGATCCAGTCGTGCTGCGCCCAGTCCACGAGCTCGGCATCGGGGTGGAAGGCGTGGAGTGCGCGCTCGACGTGCCCCCGCGCTGCCGGGTCGAAGCGCTCGTCCTGCCAGCCGAAGCCGGTCACCAGCACGTAGCCATCCTCGGCGGCGTCCGCGTACAGCCAGTTCAGGCCGTGGCCGATGCCGACCGCGATGCCGTTCGGAGCCACCCCGCGCACCAGCATCAGCACCTTCACGGCCCGGCCGGCGTTGGCGCCCGCGGCCTCGGCCACGCGTGGCGGCAATGGCGGGTCGAAGGCGATCGCCGGCAGGCAGTTGAGCGGTACGGCCAGCACCAGCGCTTCGGCTTCGTGCACCTCGCCGCGCGCGGTGGTGCAGACCACGCCGGCGTCGCCGTGCTCGACCGTCGTCACGGCCGTGCCGAGGCGCAGGTCGACGACGTCACGTGCCATCGCCTCGGCCAGCGCGCTCCAACCCGGCAGCGGCCCGTGTGCCAGGCACGTGAGCAGCCCGGTCAGGCCGCCGTGCTCGTGGATCGCGTCAAGCGCATCGTTCGCGGCGCCCTGCTGCGGCGAGGCGCCGCCCATCAGCTGCCACCATCCCAGCAGGAAGTCGCGAATCGCGTCGCTGGGCTGCAGCCGCTCGACGTAGTCGGCCGCCGACAGGGCGGCCAGCGCCTGATCGCCTGTGGCGACGCGCTCGGCGTCGTCGCGGACGCTGGCGAGCGCTGCCTCCAGCGCTTCCAGCTCGTGCCACGGCACCGGCGCGCCCAGGCGCAGCTCGCCGGCGGTCAGCCAGCGCGCCGACCGCACGGGCGCGTAGTCGCGGACCGACATGCCGTAGCGCGCCAGCTCCGCACGCACCTGATCGTGCTCCGGCGTGAACCAGGAGCCGCCCAGCTCCGCAGTACGCCCGCCCAGCGAGACCGAGTAGCCGCGCCCGCCGACGCGGTCGCGCGCATCCAGCACCGTCACGGCGACGCCGGCGTCGGCCAGGTCACGCGCCGCCCGCAGCCCTGCCAGGCCGGCCCCGGCCACGATCACCCGGTTGTCGCTCACGGGGGCCAATCTACCTGAGCGGCTATGGTCAGTCGCGATGAGTTCGGGGAGTGATACCGGCGCGGGCGCCGCGGCGATTGCAGATGTGGCAACGTCGCTCGAGGCGGCGACGGCGGCCTTCGTGAAGGAACACCGGCTGCCGGGAGCGTCGGTCGCGGTCGTGCACGGGGACGACCTGGCCTGGTCGGCTGGGATCGGGCTCTGCGACGCCGCCGGGCGCACCCCCGACGACGCCACCCTCTACCGGGTGGCGTCCGTCACCAAGACGTTCACGGGGACGGCGATCATGCAGCTGCGCGACGAGGGTCGCCTCGACCTCGACGATCCCGTAGTTGCCCACGTCCCGGAGCTCAGCGCCGCAGTGGGCGTCAGCCCGATCGAGAACGTCACCATCCGCCGCCTGCTTTCGCACGAGTCGGGCCTGATGGGAGACGCGCCGGGCACCAACTGGGAAGTGCCCACCTACCAGGGATCGGTGACTGCCAACCTGGCGCGCGCCTCCGAGATCGGGGTGCGCGTGCCTCCCAACACGCAGCAGAAGTACTCGAACATGGGGTACCAGCTGCTGGGCGAGATCGTCACGCGCGCCTCCGGCCGGCCCTACGCGGAGTACGTCCGGGAGCAGATCCTCGACCCGCTGGGCATGTCCGCCTCGGGCTTCCCGCCGCTGCCCGACGCGCTGCGTGCGCGAATGGCGACCGGCTACAGGGTGCGGCAGTTCAGCGACGAGCTGAGCGAGTCCGTTGCGGCGCCCGACAACCACGCCGAGGGCGGCCTGATCTCATGCGTCGCCGACCTGGCGCGCTGGATCTCATTCCAGGTGCGAAAGGACGGCGGCGAACGGTCGGGTGCGCAGGTGCTGTCGGAGTCGACCCTGGCCGAGATGCACCGTCCCCGGTATCTCAGCGGCGACCCGGCCTGGGAGCTGGCGTGGGGAATCAGCTGGTACGCGATCCGCCGTGGCGATGTCGTCTGGGTGCAGCACTCCGGCGATATTCACGGGTTCAGCTCGAACGTCTGCTTCGACCGCGAGCACCGGGTGGGTGCGATCGCGCTGGTGAACACGCTGGGGTCGGTGGGGGAGCTTTCGATGCAGCTGGCCGCGATCGGCCGTGAGGCGGTTGCGTCGCTGCCGGCAGCGATCGTTCCGCCGTCACCGACGCCGGAGCAGTATCGCGACCTGCTCGGGTACTACGGCGGTGACAACTTCAGGCAGCTGCTGCGGCTGGAGTGGCGCGACGGGCGGCTCACCTTCGTGGATCCGACCCAGGCGAGCTGGCGGCCGACGCTGACCGCGACCGGCCAGCGGGATGCGTTCGTGGTCGACCCCTATGTGCGGGAGGCGGGCGAGCCCTGCGTGTTCCACCGGCGCGCGGACGGCCGCGTGGATTCGGTCGCCCTCGGTCCGACCGTGTTTCGGCGGTTCGACGCGGTGGACTAGCCCGCCACCGCGCCGGGGTGCCCGCCGCGCAGCTGGTGGCCCTGCCCGAGCAGCATGGCCGTGCCGACCAGGGCCAGGTGGGTGAACGCCTGCGGCGTGTTGCCGAGCTGCCGGCCGGCGACCGGGTCGTACTCCTCGGACAGCAGACCGACGTCGTTTCGCAGGTCCAGGAGCCGCTCGAACAGCTCGCGGGCCTCGGTGATGCGGCCCTGCCCGGCCAGCACGTCGGCCAGCCAGAACGAGCAGGCCAGGAACACACCCTCGTCGCCGCCGACCCCGTCCACGTCGCCGTCCTCGTCGGGCAGGTACCGGCGCACCAGGCCGTCGTGCACCAGCTCGCGCTGGATCGCGGCGACCGTCGAGACCATCCGCGGGTGATCCGCCGGCAGGAATCCCACGGCCGGCATCAGCAGCGTGCTGGCGTCCAGACACTCGGAGCCGTAGGACTGGGCGAACGCCTGCTTGCTCTCGCACCAGGACTCGCTCATCACCTGCGCGTGGATCTCGTCCCGGAGCCTGCGCCAGCGCTCGACCGGCCCTTCACGCCCGAACTCGTCGTGGAACCGCACCGCCCGGTCGAAGGCCACCCACGACATCACCTTGGAGTAGGTGAAGTGGCGGTTGGGGCCGCGCACCTCCCAGATGCCGGCGTCCTCCTGACGCCAGCCGTCCTCCAGCCACCGCAGCAGCATCCTCAGCAGCGACCACCCCGCCGGATCGCCCGGGACGCCGTGCGTGGTCGACTGGTAGGCGGAGTCCAGCAGCTCGCCGTACACGTCCAGCTGCAGCTGGGTGGATGCGGCGTTGCCGACGCGCACCGGCAGCGAGCCGTCGAAGCCGGGCAACCAGTCGAGCTCGCGCTCGTCCAGCCGCCGCTCCCCGGCGATGCCGTACATGATCTGCAGGTCGGCCGGATCGCCGGCGATCGCGCGCAGCAGCCAACCGCGCCACGCGAGCGCCTCGTCCAGGTAGCCGCCGGCCAGCATCGCGCGCAGCGTGAGCGTGGCGTCGCGCAGCCAGCAGAACCGGTAGTCCCAGTTGCGCTGGCCTCCGATCCGCTCGGGCAGCGACGTGGTGGGTGCGGCCACGATCCCGCCGGTGGGACGGTAGGTGAGCGCCTTGAGCACCAGCAGCGAGCTGTGGATCTCGTCGTGGTAGTCGCCCGTGTGGGTGCAGTCGCCGGCCCACTCCAGCCAGTAGGCCTCGCTGTCGTTGAGCGCCGCCTCGGCGTCGACCGGATCGGGGAGCGGCCGGTGCGAGGGAAACCAGGTCAGCACGAACGGGACTCGCCGGCCGGGCTTGAGCACGAACTCGGAGACGGTCGTCATGTCCTCACCGCGCACCGGCATCTTGGTGCGCAGGCACAGCGCGTCCGGCCCGGCGACGGCGACGCGGGCATGGTCGACCCGGCGCACCCACGGCACGATGCTGCCGTAGTCGAAGCGGATCACCAGCTCCGAGCGCATCGGCACGTCGCCGTCGAGGCTCTCGACGATGCGGACGATGTCGGGGTTGTCGCCGCGCGGCGGCATGAAGTCGATGGCGCGGACGCGGCCCTCGGCGCAATCGTAGATCGACTCCAGGATCAGCGTGTCGCTGCGGTAGCGGCGGGTCGCGTGTGTGATGCCGCCGGCCGGCGCCAGCAGCCAGCGCCCGTGGCCGGCATCGCCGAGCAGGCGTGCGAAGCACGCGCCGGAGTCGAAGCGCGGGAAGCAGCACCAGTCGATCGAACCGTCACGGCCGATCAGGGCGGCGGTCTGCAGGTCGCCGATCATGGCGTAGTCCTCGACGCGGGGCACGGCGGTGATCCTAGATCGGCTTCAGGACGCGGGCTGTGTGGCCTCGCGCAGGGAGCGCGCAGCCTCGGCCACGCGGGCCAGCTCGGTCAGCATGGCGTCGGCGGCCTGGTCGAGGATCTCGCCGACCACCAGCTCGCCGTCCTCGATCTGCTTGGCGATGAACTGGATCGCGACGGCGTCGTTCACCGGCAGCATGTTCAGGGAGATCAGCACCTGCTTCAGCTGCTGCACCGCGCGCATGCCCGCCGCCACGCCGCCGTAGGAGACGAATCCGGCCGGCTTGTGGGCCCACTCCTGGTGGAGGTAGTCGATCGCGTTCTTGAGCGGGGCGTTGAAGCCGTGGTTGTACTCGGGCATCACGAACACGAAGGCGTCGGCGGCGTCCACCTCGGCGCTCCAGCGCCTGGTGTGCTCCTTCGTGTACCTGCGCAGCTTGGGGTGGTTGGGCTCGTCGAGGAACGGCAGGTTCCACTCGGCCAGGTCGGCCACGGTCACGTCGAACGCGCCGTGCGCGCGGGCGATCGGCTCGAACCAGCGGGCGACGGGCAGGCCCGCGCGGCCGGGGCGGGTGCTGGCGATGATGATGAGCAGGTTGGGCATGCCCCGGGATATTCCCTGAATCAGCCGATCGCAGACGTGATCTGCCGGCGGATGCCGGCGGCGTCGAGGCCCAGGACGTGGTCGAGCTGCTCGGGAGTGCCGTAGTCGCGGATCATGGCCCGCGGCACACCGACGGCGTGCAGGCGGATGGGACGGTCACGAAGCGCTTCGGTGAGGGTGCCCGCCAGCGTGCCGGCGTAGAACGGCTCGACCACGATCACGTCGTCGCCGGCCAGCTCGCGGTTCAGGGTCTCGGCGTCGAAGGGGCTGAGGGTGGTCGCGTAGAGCACGGTCACGTCCAGGCCGGCCGTGGCGTCGAGGGTGCGGTCGAGCATGGGGCCGACGGCGACCACGGTGGCGCGCGTGCCGCGTCGCTCGACCAGCAGCCGGCCGAACTCCACGTCGCGCGGCTCGCGGTTTACGACCAGCTGGGTGCGGAGGTACGTGAGGTGGTCGTTGGCGTAGGTGGCCCGCACTAGGCGGTCGGCCTCGGCGGCGGCGCCGGGCACCAGGATCTCGGTTGCCGGGATGGTCAACAGCGCCTGGACGTCGCCGGGGGAGTGGTGGGTGGGGCCCTCGGAGCCGTAGTCGTAGGAGCCGCCGACGGTGATCACCAGCACGCCCAGCTGCTGGTGGCCGAAGTCGAGCTTGAGCTGCTCGAGGGCGCGCTCGGCGACGAAGGGGGCGATCGTGTGGATGACGGGGTGGAAGCCCTCGAGGGCGTAGCCGGCGGCGACGCCGACCATGGTCTGCTCCATGATGCCGACGTTCACGGCGCGGGCGGGATCGTGAGCAAAGACCGGCTCGAAGCGGTCGACGCTGATCTCCGCGAGCACGACCGCCACGCGCGGGTCGGCCTGGAACAGCTCGGCCACGGTGTCGATCGCCTGTGCGCGCATGGCGATCATGGCGTCGTCCTCACGGTCGCGACGACGGCGGCGGGCCGGTCGTAACGGGCGCTGAGCGCGGCCTCGAGGGCGGCGTGGTCGCGGGCGTCGACCTGCTCGGCGTGCCAGCCGAAGACGGCCAGGCGCTCGTGGACGGGAGTGAGATCGATGGTGCTGGAGCCGTTGTCGATGACGAGCAGGGTGAGGTTCCCGAGCTGGAGCTGGGGCGCCAGCATGATCGCCTCCCAGTTCGAGCCCTCGTTCAGCTCAGCGTCGCCGGTCAGGACAACGACCCTCTGGTCGGCGTCCTTGGCGCGCAGGGCGAGGGCGACGCCGACGGCCAGCGGCAGGCCGTGGCCGAGGGAGCCGGTGGATGCCTCGACGCCGGGCACCAGGAGGCGGTCGGGATGGCTGCCCAGGCGGCTGCCCTGCCGGGTGAAGGTGGGAAGCCAGTGCTCGGGGAAGAAGCCGCGCCAGGAGAGGACGGCGTAGTAGGCGGCGGGACCGTGGCCCTTGCTGAGGATGAAGCGGTCGCGCTGTTCCCAGGCGGGGTCGGCCGGGTCGACCTGGAGGACGCGGCCGTACAGCACCAGCAGTGCGTCGAGGGTGGAGTAGCTCGACGCCTCGTGCTTCTCATCGCCCGTGGCGAGAGCGGCGAGCCGGACGATCTCGTCGCGATCGAGTGTGAGGGTGCTCATCGTGGCCTCCTTCCATCGTGCGATGGCTATATAGGCACATTACTATGGATTGGGGTACACTGCCAACATGGATCGCGATCATCTGCAGAGTGCGATGCGCCTGAAGGCGCTGGGCCACCCGGTGCGGCTGGGCATCGCGCTGCGGCTGGCGGCCGAGCCGGAGACGTGCGCGTGCGACTTCGCCGAGGTGTTCGGGGTCAGCCAGCCGACGATCAGCCAGCACCTGCGGGTGCTGCGCGAGGCGGGGCTCGTGACGACGCGCAGGCGCGGCACGCAGATCTGCTATTCGCTGGATGCGGGCGGGGTGCGGGCCGTGCAGGCGGCGTTGGCCGGGCTGGCGACGCCGGCCCTGCGCACTGCCTAAGCGGCGAGCTCCTCGCGGGCGTACGCGTAGGGGTGCTTGAAGACGTGCATCGGGTTGCCGTCGTCGACGCCGACCTCGAACATGGTGCCGGCCTTGAGATCGACGACGACCACGAAGGCGCTGTCATCGGCCGGGTTCCAAAACAGGGTGACGTCGATGCCGTCGGCGGATCGGTGGGCGAGCTCGCGCAGCGGGCTGAAGATGTCGGTGGGGCTGATCATGGCGTGCTCCTGGGCGTTGGTGAACATGCGGTGCAGTCTCGCCGCCGGCCGCCGCGATCGCAGCGGGGAAACCCCCCGACTTGAGGGGTGGGGATACCCCCATCTCGGGTGCGGGCTACCCTCTCCACGGGCCGTCGTGCAACACCGGCGCCTGGCACCCCTGTTGCGCCAAATTCTACGAATTTCGTAGAAAAGGGGGGCCTGGACTACGAATTTCGTAGCGACACTCCCCTCAGAGCTACGAATTTCGTGCAACACCGGTGCCAGGCGCGGGTGTTGCACGGGCCCGGCTAGGCTGCCGTCCGGATGTCCCGCGACCAGCTGTTCGAAACCGCGCGCGCCCTGCTCGAGTTGCACTCCCCGAGCGGCGTCGAGGACGAGATCGATGCCCATCTGATGGCGGCCCTGGCGCCGTACGGCACGCCGGAGGTGGACGGCGCCGGGAACATCATCCTGTCGCTGGCCGGCCCCGACGGTGGCGGCGAGGGCAAGGTGGCGCTGCTCGCTCACAAGGACGAGATCGGCGGGCTGGTCAAGCGCGTCGAGGAGGGCGGCCGGCTGATCGCCCAGACGCTCGGCGACGCGCATCCCTGGATCTGGGGCGAGGGGCCGGTGGAGGTACTGGGCCGGCACGACACGGTGCTGGGCGTGCTCTCGTTCGGGGCGCGCCACGTGTCCGACGAGTCGCCGCAGCGAAAGCAGCTCGACGACACACCGGTGAAGTGGAAGGACGCCTGGATCGAGACCAAGCTCAGCGCCGAGGCGCTCGATGCGGCAGGCGTCACCGTCGGCTCGCGCATCGTCCCAGCGCGCTGGCGCAAGCGGCCGGTGCGGCTGGGCGACGCCGGCGAGTACGTGGCCTGTCACGCGCTCGACGACAAGGTCGCCGTCGCGATGCTGCTCGAGCTGGCCGGCCGGTTGGATGCTCCGAACCGCCCGATCGACCTGGTGTTCACGACCCGCGAGGAGGTCGGCTGCCAGGGCTCGCAGTACTACGCACGCAGCACCGACGCCGTCGCGATAGTGGCGCTGGAGGTGGTGCCCGTGGCCAAGGAGTACGCGATCGAGCCCGGCCCCGACCCCGTCATCATCCGCGCCGACTCCTACGCGCCGCTCGACGAGCGACTGTCGTGGGAGCTGGCCGATGCGGCCGCCGCCGCGGGCGTGACCGTGCGCCACGCGGCGGTCACGCGCTACGGATCCGACGCCTCATCCAGCCTCGACACCGGCCGCGTGCCGCGCAGCGCCTGCCTGGCCGCAGCCACCGAGAACACCCACGGCTTCGAGATCGCACACCTCGACGCGATCGACGGCTGCGTGCGGATCCTGCACAACTGGCTGGGTTAGAATCCCGCCTCCTGGCGGAGTAGCTCAGCTGGTTAGAGCAGCGGAATCATAATCCGCGTGTCGGGGGTTCGAGTCCCTCCTCCGCTATCCAGCTGATCTAGCAAGAACGGCGGGTCAAGACGGGCATTGCTTCGGGGGGTGGGGACCAAAGCGGTGCCCGGATTTCACGACACGCGTTCGGGTCTCAGCGGGCCCGACGTCCCCGCTGCGACCGCCGTCGACCATGGGAAGGTTCCAAGCCTCGCGCGG
>DASUHV010000055.1:0-6056 GCA_036273355.1 Gaiellales bacterium | reverse complement strand
CAGCAGCGTGTCTGCGGGATCGAGCGTGAGCACCTCTGGCCCGTCCAGCGACACGCGCCGGGCGCGCCCGAACAGCTCGTCCATATCGATCGCGAAGCTGCCCCGCACCGAGGCGCGGTTGATCAGGTGCCAGTGCACGTCCGCGCAGGTGCCGAACCGGGCGGCCATGTGCACCTGCCCGCGCATCTCGCGCCGGATCACGCGCCAGTTGCGGTCGAGCATGTCGCATCCGCTTTCCAGCAGCGCGGTGATCGCATCGCCGAACACACGCCGGTCGACGACGAGGTCGAGGTCACCGTACGACCGCATGTCGCTGCGCGGGTAGATCACCTCCGACAGCACCGGCCCCTTCACCACCATGAACGGGACGCCGGCGGCGTCTAGCGTGGCCGCCAGCGAGGTCAGCTCTCCGATCACCTTCATGTGGTGCGTCAGGTTGAGGTGGTAGACGGTGGCCAGCAGCGAGCGCAGCTCGGGGTCGAGCGCCGGCAGCTCGCGGGCCGACAGGTAGAGCAGGTTTGTCACGCCGTGCTCGGCGGCTGCTCTCCCCACCGTTCGCGGGTCGGCCCCCGCGAGCAGCTGCCCGATGCCGTCCGGCGCTGCCGTCCAGTCGTGCTCGACGGTGGCGCGGCGCAGCAGCTCGAACAGGTCGGGCGGTCTCACGTGAACCTCGCCATCGGCTCGTGCCCGGCCCTGCCCGGCGGCGGTCCCACGTCCATCCCGTTCAGCTCCACCCACGCGTGGGCATCCTTGGTGATCGCGGCCTGCGGCAGGCCCACGACCAGCACCGCCGGGTCGCCCTGCTCCCGCAGCAGCCGGTACAGCACCAGCGCGTTGAAGATGCAGCGGGGGCGGCGCGAGCCGATCCGCAGCGTGCGGTCGATCGCCCAGCCCAGCTGCCGCGCCGGGATCGGCTCGCCCGACCGCACCGGCACGTCGCCGAAGCTCGCGGCCAGCGTCGGCAGCGGCTCCCGCGCCAGACGACGCCGCACCTGCGCATAGCAGGCGACGATGCGCACCGCCAGAGTCACGCGCCGCGTCATGGGCAGCGGCGCACGCGAGGTCATTCGTCGCACAGCGCCACCACCTGGGCCACCACGTCGGGCAGCGTCTCGAACGTCATCGGCCTGTGGAACTGGTAGACGGGCACCGTGGTGGTGAGATCGGCCAGCTGCTGGAACGCGCGGGTGCGGTCGGCCGTGTCGGGAACGCGGAAGGCCAGCGCCCACATGTCGCGGATGGCGGCGGCGCCGTCGATCCGCTCCATGTGCAGGTCGGGGCCGTCGCCGACGTGCAGCAGCACGATCGCTGCCAGGGGCACGGGGCCGCCGTCGCCGCGGCGCGCCGGCTCGATCTCCAGGTAGGCACGGCTGGCGCCCATCTCGACGAGCCGCATGCCGTCGGGGATCGCCGGGTTCGACCGCATCCGCAGCAGCGCCGGCCCCGGCATCACGCTCGGGTGCGGCTGCATCTGCACGCGTGCGATGTCCTCCGTGAGCAGCCGGCAGCCGGCTTCGTGCAGCGCCAGCGCGAGCGTGGTCTTGCCGTGCTTGCCGGGCGCCGCCACGATCACGGCCCGGCCGTTTCGTTCGATGGCGGCGGCGTGCAGCGAGAGGTCGCCCTGGCGCGTGAACGTGACCATGGTCGGCACTCCCCAGAGGTGCATCTCGCGCCGCAAGGGGTCGGTGCCGGCAGGCACCTCGATCGTGCGGTCGAACGGAGCGATCCGGTACCAGCCGACGTTCTCCGCCCAGAAGTCGAAGATCTGGCCGCCGCCGTAGAGCCTCCCGGTCACGCCGGCCGACGTCGTCCAGTGCAGCAGGTGCGGCTCGTCGTGCTGCGGTTCGGCGCCGCGCATCTCGACCACCTCGATCTGGTCGGCGCTGACGCCGGGCCGCGTGAAGCGCAGGTCGATCGTGCTCCTGATGGAGTACCCGAAACACGTTTGCGAAGCGGAGTCGTTCACCAGTTGGCGAGAAACGCGTGGGCGGAGGTCAGATCGCGCGCCCAGCAATACTCCCAGAGCGTGAAGTTGCCCTGGTCGAGTCGCTCCGCCAGGCGGCGGTAATCGACGCCGGGGAGACGGTGCGGCGGGTCGGCGGTGTAGCGGCGCATGACGTCGTAATCGGCGTGCGTGAGCAGATGTTCGCCGAACACGGTCTTGTCCCTGCGGTCGAGGATCGCGTCGGGCACGCGCCCGCGCAGGCAGCGTTTCACCAGCGTCTTCCTGCGTGTGTCGGGATACTTGACCTCGGCCCGCAGGCTCAGGAAGAACTCCCACAGGTCAACGTCCACGAATGGGCGGCGGACGTCCACGCCATGGATCGCCGCCACCACCTCGTCGGCGGCCAGCGTCTCGGAGGAGCCGCCGAACGAGGCGGTCTGCAGGCTCACCCATCGCTGCCGCGCCGGCGTCAGCAAGTCGGGCCGTGGGATCGTTGTCACGGCGCGGTTGGTGATCCAATCCGGCGGCGGGACGGCGCGCTTGACACCGCGCCAGTTGAGGAAGCTGTTGGCCATCCGCCCGGGCACCAGCGACGGCAGGAACTGCCTGGCGATGAACGGCCAGCGGGCTCCCCGGCGGCGCTGAGTGCGCACGAGCGACGCAACCGCCGAGAGCCGGCCGTGCATCAGCAGGTGCCCGGCCAGGTCCCCGCGGCTGTCGATCACGTACTCGGCCAGCTCGCCGGTCAGGAGCGAGCGATGACCGAGCCGGCGCGCCAGCGCGTAGTTCTCGTCCAGCTCGGGCACGGAGACGATCGGCGTCGGGCCGTCCAGCAGGTCACACCAGCGCTGCACGTCGTCGAGGCCTTTGGCCTGCGGTCGGTAGGTGTGCAGCGGCATGCCCAGATGCTCCGCCACCAGCGAGATCCAGCCGCTCTCGTCCACGCTGGGCAGGTCGGGAAACACGGCCGACAGGGCCGCGACCGGCCTGCCGAACCGCTGCTCGTGCCCGGGAGCGGCGAACGCGGCGACGGCCGGCGAGTCGATGCCGCCCGAAAGCGACACCCCGTCGTCCCCGCTCAGGCAGCGCCCGACGGCCTGATCGAACAGCTCCGTGAAACGCTCTTCGGTTTCGGCGAGGGTGAAGCGGCCGGTCTCCACCAGCTGCTCCGGTTCCCAGTAGCGATCGGCGCGCCGGCGACCACCGCGATCGTGCGACAGCACGGTGGCGGCCGCCATCCGCTTGACGCCCTTGACAGCGCAGTCGGCGTCGGTCGCTCCGCCCTGCCCGTAGAAGATGCGCTCCACGGCGTCCAGATCGGGCTCGCGGGGGATGCCTGCGCCCGCCAGAACCTGTTTCGCTTCGCTCGCGAGGTGGACCGCATGGCCATCCTCGCGGTAGTACACCGCGCGAAATCCGACCTGGTCGCGGAAGCTCCAGATCCGCTCGCCGTCGGTGACGGCGGCGGCGAACTGCCCACGCAGACGAGCGGGGGCGCCCTCACCCCACACGCGGAACGCCTCCTCGACGATGTCGGCAGGCGTCTCGCCGGCGGCCGCTCGTCCGTGCGCCGCCAGCTGCTGGCGCAGGTCGGCGGCGTTGTCGAGCCTACCCGAGAACGCCGCAACCAGGCCGTTTCCGCTCGATATTGAGCCGTCGGCGACGTCATCCTCCTGGGACACACCCAGGGCCACCGCACCGTGCTCCCGCACCTGCTGGGCGCCGCCGCGATGCGGTGCGGCGTCCAGCATCAGGCGGACGCGATCCGGCTCAGCCGGTCCTGCCCTGCTGAGTCGTGCTGCGAGGGATCCCATCCTCCCTCAGTGTAGTGATGGGCGTGCGTCTGTCCAGTCAACCGAAGGTGCCCATAACTCGTCACGACGAGGGTTGACACAGCCGGGGTACGGGGTATAGTGGCCTTGGCTTCCTAGTTGTCCGAAATATGAAGAGGGGGGTACTCCGTGAAGTACGTAGCTCCGGTGGTGGTTGACTTCGGCTCGATCGCCGACCACACGTTCGTCCACACGAACAAGACCGGCCACACGGTCCACAAGGATCACATCGTTTGT
Source organism: Gaiellales bacterium (assembly GCA_036273355.1). Classification (GTDB taxonomy): domain Bacteria; phylum Actinomycetota; class Thermoleophilia; order Gaiellales; family JAICJC01; genus JAICYJ01. The sequence continues at coordinate 2,042 of DASUHV010000055.1, read as the reverse complement.
GAGACCGACAAGTTCGGCGAGTATTCGTGCGGTAGCCACGGCGGCTCGGTGGGCTCGAGCGGCTAACCACCGCTTGTCGTTCTGACCGGATTGACGGGCAGTTCATCCGGGGGCGCAGTCCCCCTGAGCGCTGTCCTGGATGCTCGTGACGTTACCCGGTCGTTCGGTGATAAGCAGGTTCTGTCCGGCGTCGACCTTCAGGTCGGCGCCGGACGTATTTCTGCGCTGCTTGGCCCCAACGGCGCCGGCAAGACCACCTTCCTGCGGATCCTGACAGGGCTGCTTCTGGCTGAAGGCGGCCACGTGTCGGTGGCAGGCATCGATGTGGGCCAGGACCCGATGGCCGCTCGTCGCCACATCGGGTTCTTCCCGTCGGCCGACCGCACCTTCTACAACCGCCTCAGCGGCCTCGAGAACCTGGCCTTCTTCGGGCGCATGTACGGGATACGCCGTCAGGAGGCCCTGGCGCGTGCCCGCAAGCGCCTGGTCGACGTGGGGCTCAGCGACGCCGTCGACCAGCGCGTCGGGCTATACAGTCACGGCATGCAGAAGCGACTCTCGATGGCCCGCGCCCTGTTGATGGATCCACCGGTGCTCGTGATCGACGAGGCCACCGACGGGCTCGACCCCGAGGGCGCACGGCGCGTGCAGGACCTGACCCGCTCGATCGCAGCCAACGGCACCGCCGTGATCTGGACCACCCAGAGGCTGGACGAGATCCGCGGGTTCGCCGACGCGGTCACCGTGCTCGACCAGGGTCGCACCACCTTCCAGGGCACCGTCGAGGATCTGATGCTGAAGTCGAGCGCGCGCGGGTACCTGCTACGGCTGCGCACAGCCGACGCGACGCTGGACGACGACGCGTTGAGGCGGGCCGCCGCGGCGCTGGGCGACCGCGGAAAGCTGGCGCGGGTGGGCACCGACCGCGAGCACTTCCGGCTCGACCTGGCCGAACACGCGGTGCTGGGCGAGGTGCTGGCAGATCTCTCGGCGACAGGTGTCGTCGTGCTCGACTGCGCTCAGCAGCGCTCAGAGCTGGAGGAGTCGTTCCTGCGGCTGACGACGGCCAGGACGTGACCGGCACGAGATCGGGCGCGCTCGCCGAGACGTTGAAGCTCGGGGCGTTCTTCCGACGCGACCTGCTGGTGCGGCTGAGCTACCGCGGAGCCATCGTCAGCGACTGGATCAACCTGTTCGCCCAGGCCCTGGTGTTCTCGTTCGTGTCCAAGCTGGTGCATCCGATCCACATCAACGGCGGCGGTCGCACCTCCTATATCGCCTTCGTCACCGTCGGGATCGCCGTGGCGGGCTTCATGGCCGTGGGGCTGGCGCGGCTGGTCAGCGCCATCCAGCAGGAGCAGTCGCTGGGAACGCTGGAGTCGCTGATGGTCACCCCCACGACCGCCAGCGTGGTGCTGCTGGGCTCGGTCATCTACGACCTGATCTACGTCCCGTTCCGCACGGTCATTTTCCTGATCATCGTGTCGATCGTGTTCAACGTCAGCTTCGCGGCCAACGGGTACATCCCCGCGCTGCTGATCCTGGCCGCGTTCATCCCGTTCGTGTGGGGGCTCGGGTCGATCGCCTCGGCAGGCGTGCTCACCTTCCGGCGCGGCTCGGGGGCGATCGGGTTCCTGGCCTTCGCGCTGACGTTCACGTCGGGCGCGTACTTCCCGCTGGCGCTGTTCCCGTCGTGGGTCGCCCCCCTGGCCAGCATCAACCCGATCGGGATCGCCATCTCGGGCATGCGGGCGCAGCTGATCGGCGGCGCGGGGTGGCACGATGCGCTCGTTACCATCGCCAAGCTGGTGCCGTTGTCCGGGATCACGCTGCTGCTGGGGCTGTACGCCTTCCGGCTGGCGATGCGTCGCGAGCGGCGACTCGGTACGCTCGGCCTGTACTGACAAGGAGCAACTACCCATGATCGACCCGACCACTCGAATCACCCGCAACCCGGACGTCGTCTACCGCTCGCTCGAGGAGGAGCAGGGTGGCGTGCTCCTGCACCTGCAGTCGGGCGCCTATCACGGGCTGAATCAGTT
>DASUHV010000054.1:0-15381 GCA_036273355.1 Gaiellales bacterium | reverse complement strand
GAGCTGTACGCGATCGCCCGATCGCTGGGCTCCGACGTGCCCTTCTTCCTCTCCGGCCTCGAGGTGGCGCTGGGCACCGGACGCGGGGACGTGCTGCAGCCGCTGCCGGAGTTTCCGCGCAGCTTCGGGGTGCTGCTGGTGCCGTCGCAGGAGCGGCTGTCGGCGGCCGACGTCTACGCGCGGGCGCAGCCGAACGAGATCTATCCGGCCGTGCGCGGCGACCTGATCCGGGGCGTGCACACGGTGCGCTCGGCGGCCGACGTGGCCGGGCTGGTGGCGAACGACCTGGAGCCGGCCGCGATCGAGCTGTGTCCGGGGATCGCCGACGCGCTCGCATCCGTGCGCGCGGCCGGCGCCCTGGCCGCCGCCGTCTCGGGCAGCGGCCCCACCGTGTTCGGCCTGTTCGGCGACCGTGCCGCCGCCGAGGCGGCGCGGGCGCTGATTCCGGGCTCGATCGCCACGTCGCCCGTGTAGAATTGGGCCATGGCCGAATGGAACCTCTCAAGCGACCAGGTCACCCTCGAGCAGAAGCCGAGCCGCCGCAGCCCGGTCCGCTGGGTGCGCGACAACAGCATCCGCATCGCGGTGGTGGTCGGATTCGTCGAGGCCGCGTTCGCCTGGCACGTCGGCTTCAGGCTGATGTGGCTGGTGGGCGTGCTCGCGGTGCTGTCGTACCTCTACCTGCGGCGCCGGGTGCCGCCCGCCGCGCGCCGGCCGCTGTGGGTGGTGGCGATGTCACAGGCGGTCGCGGGAATCGTGGTGCCGGCCATCTTCGGGCTGTTCTTCTTCGCCGCGATCGTGGGGGCACTCCTGCTCGTGATCATGGTGCTTGTTCTATTAGGCGACCTCCGCCGCACCTAGAAATCCCGATCCGTATACTCGTGGTGGTTGCCTGACCGCACGGCGATGGGGCGTGGCCAAGTGGTAAGGCAGCGGGTTTTGGTCCCGCGACCCCTGGTTCGAATCCAGGCGCCCCAGTCTCCCCTCTTTGAGTGAAATGACCAAACCGCTCGCCTGCCTCGTCCTCGCCGCCGGCAAGGGCACGCGCATGAAGTCGCGCCTGCCCAAGCTGCTGCACACCGCCTGCGGCCGCCCGCTGCTGGGATGGTCGCTGGCCGCCGTGGAGCCGCTGGGGGCGGACCCGGCCGTGGTGATCGTCCCGCCCGATCAGCCGGAACTGGACGCGCTGGTGCCCGGATGGGCGTCGACCGCCGTCCAGCACAGCGCACGCGGCACCGGCGATGCCGTCCTGGCCGGCCGCGAGGCGCTGTCCGGCTTTGCCGGCGACGTGCTGATCATGAACGCCGACCACCCGCTGGTCGAGGCGGAGACCCTGCTGGCGATGGTGGCGGCGCACCGCGAAGCGGGGGCGGCGGCCACGCTGCTCACGTTCGACCGCACCGAGACGATCGGCGCCGACTTCGGGCGGATCGTCCGTGGGAGCGGGGGAGCCGTGGAGGCGATCGTCGAGCTCCGCGACGCCGATGACGCCCAGCGCGCCCTGCGCGAGGTGAACGGCGGGTACTACGTCGTCCGCAGCGACCGGCTGTGGTCGGCGCTCGACCGGGTCACCGACCAGAACGACCAGGGCGAGCTGTACCTGACCGACATCGCCGCGATCCTGGCCGCGGACGGCGAGGTCGTGCACGCCCACCGCCACGACGATCCGCTGGTGGCCAAGGGCGTCAACACCCGGGTCGATCTGGCCGAGGCCGACGCCGAGCTGCGGGCCCGGATCAACCGCGGCCACATGCTTGCCGGCGTCACCATCGTCGATCCCGCCAGCACGTTCATCGAGCCCGGGGTCGAGATCGAGGCCGATGCGACCGTCCACCCGTTCACCGTCCTGCGCGGCGCGACCCGCGTCGGTGCCGGCGCGCAGGTGGGCCCGCACGCCGTGGCGGTCGACGCCACCATCGGGCGAGATGCCCTGGTCGGCCCGTTCTGCTACCTTCGCCCCGGAGCGATCCTGATGGACGGCGCCAAGGCGGGCACCTACGTTGAGATCAAGAACTCGGTGATCGGAGAAGGCGCGAAGGTGCCGCACCTGTCCTACATCGGGGACGCCGACGTGGGCTCGGGCAGCAACATCGGGGCGGGCGCGATCACCGCCAACTACGACGGCAATGAGAAGCAGCACACCACCATCGGCAGGGACGTCCACACCAGCTCTCATAATGTCTTCGTCGCCCCGGTCACGATCGGTGACGGTGCCTGGACGGGCGCCGGCTCGGTCATCACCAACGACATCCCACCCGACGCGCTGGGAGTGGCCCGTGCCAAGCAGACCAACATCGAAGGATATGGACGCCGAAAGCGCCGTCAGCGTTGAGTCGCCGATACCGCTGTTCGCCACCGTTCCGGGCAGCGCCCCGGCGGTGAGCGACTCCGTGCACGCGACCTGGATGGAGCGAACGCCGCACAAGCGGCTGATGCTGTTCAGCGGGCGCTCCAACCCCGAGCTGGGCGCGAAGATCGCCGAGCACCTGGGGATCGAGCTGGGCCAGGCCACGCTCAAGACCTTCACCAACGGCGAGGTCTACGTGCGCTATGAGGAGTCGATCCGCGGCGCCGACATGTTCATCGTGCAGTCCTGCTCGTCGCCGACCAACGACTCGCTGATGGAGCTCCTGATCATGATCAACGCCGCCCGCCTGGCCTCGGCCAAGCGGATCACGGCCGTGATGCCGTGGTATCCCTACTCGCGGCAGGACAAGAAGAGCGCGCCGCGCGAGCCGATCACCTCGAAGCTCGTGGCCGACATGATCGAGGCCGCGGGGGCCGACCGGGTGCTGACGATGGACCTGCACGCGGGCCAGCTGCAGGGCTTCTTCAAGATCCCGGTCGACCACATGACCTCGGTGCCGCTGCTGGCCGACCACTTCAAGCTGGTGGTGGGCGACGTTTCTCCCGACGACATCGTGGTCGTGTCCGGCGACGCCGGACGAGCAAAGCTGGCCAAGAAGTTCTCCGAGATGCTGGGCGCCGGCTTCGCGCTGATCACCAAGGAGCGCCCCGAGCAGCAGGTGGCCGAGGTGACCAACGTGATCGGCCGCGTGCGCGACAAGGTCTGCGTCGTGATCGACGACATCATCGATACGGCCGGGACGCTCTGCGCCGGGGGCGAGGCGCTGATGGAGCACGGCGCCACCGAGGTCTACGCCTGCGCCACCCACGCCGTCTTCTCCGGGCGGGCGCTCGAGACCCTGGAGGCGTCCGTCTTCAAGCAGGTGGTCGTGACCGACACGATCCCGACGAACGCCGTCGAGCGGCCCGACAAGGTGCGGGTGCTGTCGGTTGCGCCGATTCTGGCTGATACCATCTCCAACGTCTTCAACGACGACTCGGTGTCGGGCCTGTTCCACGGCGGAAACCAGCTGTTCTAGGCGCCCGGCTCGTCACGGTATTCGGGAGCGATCGATGGCTGATGTGAAACTACAGGTGCGCCTGCGAGAAGAGCGCGGCGGAAAGCTTGCACGGGCGATGCGCGCCGCGGGCGACATCCCCGGCGTCCTCTACACGTCGCGGAGCGGCAGCGAGGGCTCGCAGGCGATCGTCGTCGGCGCGCGCGACCTGCGCACGGCCGTCTCCGGCTCGGGCGGCACCCACGCGGTCATCGACCTCACCATCGACGGCAAGGGCAAGGCGCACTCGGTGATCATCAAGGACATGCAGCTCGACCCCGTGCGTGACCGCGTGATCCACATCGACTTCCACGAGGTGCGGCTCGACAAGCCGATCAACACCGTCGTGCGCGTCCACATCGAGGGCATACCGCACGGCGTCGAGATGGGCGGCGTGCTCAGCCAGCCCACCCATGAGCTGAACATCTCGGTGCTGCCGACCGCCATCCCGGAGCAGATCGTGGTGGACGTCAGCGAGCTCGAGATCGGCAGCTCCCTGCGCCTCGTCGAGGTCGACGGCCTCGAGGGCGTGACGTTCCTGGACGACCCTGAGAGCACCGTGCTGGCCACGGTCACCGCCCCCATCGCCGAGGAGGAGCTCGAGCCGGAGGAGGGCGAGGAGGGCGTCGAGGGCGAGGAGGGCGTCGAGGGCGAGGAGGCCGGCGAGGGCGAGGCGGCAGACGGCGAGACTCCGGCGGAGGCACCCGCAGGCGACGAGTAGCGTCGGGTGAGCCTGCTTCGCCGATCGCGCGAGCCGTCGCTCTCCCACCTGGTGGTCGGTCTCGGAAATCCCGGGGCGCGCTACCGGGACACACGCCACAACCTGGGCCGCCGCGCGGTCGAGCTGATCGCGGACGAGCTGGGCGGGAGCTGGCGGTCGCGCTGGAACGGACGGGTCAGCGAGCTGCGCGACTCAGACGAGCGGCTGGCGCTGCTGGTGCCGGAGACGTTCATGAACGAGTCGGGCCGGTCGGTTGCGCCCGCGCTGCGGTTCTACAAGCTGCCGCCGGAGCGGCTGGTCGTCGTCCACGACGAGCTCGACCTGGAGCTGGGCGACGTCCGCGCAAAGCAGGGCGGCGGGCTAGCGGGGCACAACGGCCTGCGCTCGCTGGCCGAGGCGCTCGGTACGCAGGACTTCCTGCGCGTGCGGATCGGGATCGGCAGGCCGGAGCGGGGCGACCGCAGGCCGGTGGCCGACTGGGTGCTGCAGCCGTTCCCGCCGGGCACCGATGTCGACCGCCTGGTGCGCGACGGCGCCGACTGCACGCTGTCGGTGCTGCGTGACGGGGTGGACGCGGCCATGCGCACGTGGAACGGCAGTTCGACCGCGTAGCCGCGGCGCCTCGAGCTACGCCACGATGCGGATGGACTCGGCCTCGACGACCTCCGCCGGCGCCTCGACGACGTCCGCGCGGTTGTCCAGCCGCTGCTCGAACGCGCGGCGCAGATCCTCGCCGCGCATGCGCGGCGCGCTGGAGATCCTCCAGCAGGCCAGCTTCGCCTCCAGGCGGCGCACCATCTCGGGCGGCTCGTACAGCCGCGTGCGCACCTGGTATTCGCTCATTCCGCGCGAGGTCATTCGCATCGCGCGCAAGCGTAACCCCTTCGACGGACGGCGTCCACTCCCTACCCGCGGTCGCGCAGCGCCGTTTCCAGCCCAAGGAAGATCTCACGCCCCGCTGCGAACGCCCATTCCAGGTTCCGCACGCGCATCTTCTCGTTGGGTGAGTGGATGTCGTCGTCGGATGTCGCGAAGCCGGACAGGATCGTCGGCGTGCCCCGCGACACCAGCGTGGCCATCACCGGGATCGAGCCGCCGCTGCGCATCGCCAGCGGACGCGTGCCGGTGGCCCGCTCGATCGCGTCGAAGCCGCTGGCGATCACGGGGTCGTCCGGCGAGACGTACGCCGGGCTGCCCGCCGGCCAGGCCTCCAGCTCGATCGTCGCGTGCGCCGGGCAGGCCGACCGCAGCCGCGTCTCGAGCTGCTCGTGCAGGGCCGCCGGGTCCTGTCCCGGCGCCACCCGCAGCGACAGCGATGCCAGCGCCTCGGTGCCGATGCTGGTCTTGTGCATGCGGGGATCGCCGCAGCCGATCGAGTGCACAGTCAGCGACGGTCCCTCCCAGGTTCGGCGGTAGAAGTCGGCCTCGGCGCGGTCGTCGGCAGGCGTTGCGCCGGCGGCCTGCATCAGCTCGGCGCCCGACGGCAGCGAGGCCCAGCCCGCGCGCTCCTCGTCGGTGACCGGCGCGATGCCCGCGGAGAAGTCCTGGTCATGGCCGGCGACGCTCGCCAGCACCGCGACCAGGTCGTGCACCGGGTTGGCGGCGGCGCCGCCGTAGAGACCGGAGTGGAGCTCCTTGCGGTTGGTGACCAGCCGCACCTGAAATCCGACCAGCCCGCGCAGGGCGGTGGTCACCGCCGGCACCTCGCCGCTGGCCATCGCACCGTCGAAGATCACCGCCGCGCCGAAGTCGTCGTCGAGCGTGGCCAGGTAGTCGATCACCGAGTGGCCGCCGACCTCCTCCTCGCCGTCGGCGATCACCCGCACGTTCACGCCCAGGCTCCCGCTCTCGGCCAGGTCGAGCGCCGCCCGCAGCAGCGCCCAGTAGTTGCCCTTGTCGTCGGATGCGCCGCGCGCGTACAGCCAGCCGTCGCGCACCTGCGGGTCGAACGCCGGGGACGTCCATAACGCCGGGTCGCCGGGCGCCTGCACGTCGTAGTGCCCGTAGGCCACCACGGTCGGCGCATCCGCGACCGAGGCCGGGATCAGCGCGTCGACCAATGGGTTGCCGTAGCCCTCGACGATGGTGCCGCCGCCGACCATCGCCGCCACCCAGTCGGCCGCCTGCCGCAGCTCGGGCGCGTGCTGTCCGTCGCTCGAGATCGACTCGATGCGAAGCAGGTCGAACAGCTCGTCCAGCTGGAGCGGCACTACTCGTGCTTGCTGGTGTGCTTGCCCACCGCGATGTCGACGAGCGTCAGGATGGTCAGGATCAGCGGGATGCCGAGCGCGACCACGAAGATGGAGTCGAGCGTCCAGTCATGGCCGTCCGGCTTCTCGGTGCCAGATGTGGTGGCGGCCCAGGTGACGGCGGGCAGCAGCAGCGGCAGCACCAGGGCGATGAGCGGGGCGAGGTAGCGACGGCGCAACGGTGAACCTCCGGACGATGACGCTCGCCAGACTACCATCAGAGACGGCCGTGGATCGCACCGACCCGCTCGACCGACCACCCGAGATCGCCTCCGCGCTCGCCGGCGCGGAGCTGGCTCTGCCCTACCTGCTGGAGAGCGACGACGTCGCCTCGTTCGCGCGGATCGCGGCGACCGGCGTGCCCCGCGCGCGCGTCTCGCCGCCGATGCTGCCGCTGCTGGTGGCGGCGCTGTGGCGAACGCGCGAGCAGCTGGCCCCGCGCGGCCTGGTGGTGGTGGTCGACGACGACGAGGCGGCACATGCCCTGGCGGAGTCGGCGGCGCCGTATCTCCCGGGAGCCGCGGTCGCCTACCTGCCGTCGCGCGGCGCCGCATACGGCAGCGGCCTCGAGCCGGCCGCGCACCTGGTGGGCGAGCGGGCGCTGGCGCTGGACGCGCTGGCCCAGGGTGGGCTGGTGGCGGTCTCGGCCGATGCGCTGGTGGAGCGGATCGCGCCGGTCGACCGGCGGCCGGCGATGGTGGAGCTCGACCTCGGCGCCGAGCCGGGCTTCGACGCGGTCATCGAAATGCTTGCCGCCGCCGGGTACGAGCGCGTCGACACCGTCGAGGAGCGTGGCAGCTTCTCCGTGCGGGGCGGGATCATCGACGTGTTCCCGACGACGGGCCGTGAGCCGATCCGGGCCGAGTTCTTCGGCGACGAGATCGAGCGCCTGTCGGCCTTCTCCGCCTTCACCCAGCGCTCCCTGCACGAGCTCGACCGCGCCGTCGTGTATCCCGCGGCCGAGCCCGGCGACCTGGAGCAGGAATGGGGCGCCGAGGAGGACGAGCCGGTGATCCCGCCCGGGCTGGTGGCGCTGGCGCCGGAGCTGGAGCGCCTCGCCCAGGTGCTGGTCTGGAACCCGGAGCAGGTCGTTGAGGCCGCCCGCGAGCACAGCGAGGAGGCGGCCGATCGCCTGCGCGACCCGCAGCTGCGCTCGCGCGGCTACGTGCGGCCGCAGGAGGTCGAGGCGCTGGTCGAGCGCAGCGGTGCGCTCGAGGAGCTGCCCCTGGGGCAGACGATCTCGTTCGAGGCGCAGCCGCCGGCGCTGGCCTCGTTCGGCATCGCCGAGGCCGAGAACGAGCTGCGCGCGCTGGTGCGGGCCGGCTATCGCGTGCTGGTCTGCTTCCCGCACGTGGGGGAGGCCGAGCGCACCCGGCTGGCCCTGACCCGGATCGACGTGGAGACGCCGCAGCCCGGCGCGGCCGGGCCGGACGAGGCCGGGGTGGCGTTCTGCCAGGCGACGATCCGGGGCGGGGTCGTGATCCCGTGGCTGCGGTTGGCGGTGCTGCCCTCGAGCCAGCTGTTCCGCCGCCGTGCGACCCGCCGCGCCATCGGGCTGGGCCGCGCACTGGCCGCGTTCGGCGACCTGCGGGCGGGCGACTACGTGGTACACGACGACCACGGTGTGGGGCGGTTCGTCCGCTTCGACACGCGCGAGGTGGGCGGCGTCGTGCGCGACTACCTGTACCTGGAGTTCCGCGGCGACGACCGTCTCTACGTGCCCCACGAGCAGCTGGGCAAGGTCAGCCGCTACATCGGATCGGACGGCTCCGCGCCCACGCTGGCGAAGCTGGGAGGCAAGGCCTGGAACACGCTCAAGGCGCGGGCGCGCAACGCGGTGCGCGAGCTGGCCGGCGAGCTGCTGGCGCTCTACGCGCGGCGCCAGGCGACCAGCCGGCCGCCGTTCCCCGGTGACGACGAGTGGACGGCGCGGCTGGAGGAGGCGTTCCCCTACCAGGAGACCGATGACCAGCAGCGCGCCATCGACGCCGTCACCGAGGACATGGAGGGCGAGCAGCCGATGGACCGGCTGGTCTGCGGCGACGTCGGCTTCGGCAAGACCGAGGTGGCCGTGCGGGCGGCCATGAAGTGCGTGTCGGGCGGCCGCCAGGTGATGGTGCTGGTGCCCACGACGGTGCTCGCCCAGCAGCACGGCGCCACCTTCCGTGATCGCTTCCGCGACTTCCCGGTTGAGGTCGAGACGGTCTCGCGGTTCCGGTCCCCGGCCGAGGTGAAGCAGGTGCTGGCGCGGTTCCGGGAGGGCAAGGTGGACGTCCTGATCGGCACCCATCGCGTGCTCTCGCGTGACGTGGTGCCGGGCAACCTGGGGCTGGTGGTGGTGGACGAGGAGCAGCGCTTCGGCGTCGCCCAGAAGGAGCTGCTGCGGCAGATGCGGCTGGAGGTGGACGTGCTGGCCATGTCGGCCACGCCGATCCCGCGCACGCTGCACATGTCGCTGTCCGGCCTGCGCGACATCTCGGTGATCACGACGCCGCCGCGCGGAAGGCGCCCGATCAAGACCCACGTCGGCGAGTTCGACGAGGAGCTGATCGCCGCCGCCCTGCGCCGCGAGCACGCGCGCGAGGGCCAGTCCTTCTACCTGCACAACCGGGTCGAGACGATCGACGAGGCGGCGGCGCGGGTGCGCTCGTGGGTGCCGGAGCTGCGCGTCGGCGTCGCCCACGGCCAGATGCCGGAGCGGCAGCTGGAGGAGGTGATGCTGGCGTTCCTGCGCGGCGATCACGACGTGCTGGTCTCGACCACGATCATCGAGTCGGGGCTGGACATCCCCCAGGCCAACACGCTGGTGGTGGAACGCGCCGACACGCTCGGCCTGTCCCAGCTCTACCAGATCCGTGGTCGCGTCGGCCGCAGCGACGTGACGGCGCACTCCTATCTGTTCTACCCCGACCGGCGCGAGCTCAGCGAGGAGGCCCGGCACCGGCTGTCCACGCTGGCCGACTACACCGAGCTCGGCTCCGGGTACCGGATCGCGATGCGCGACCTGGAGCTGCGCGGCGCCGGGAACCTGCTCGGCGACGAGCAGTCGGGGCACGTGGCTGCGGTCGGGTTCGAGTTGTACTGCGAGCTGCTGGCCGAGGCCGTGGCCGAGCTGCAGGGGGCGACCGGCCCGCCGCCGCGGCCGGTGCGCGTCGACGCGCAGGTGGACGCCTACGTGCCGGCCAGCTACGTGTCGCTGGAGGCGGTCAAGATCGACCTGCACCGGCGGCTGGCGCTGGCCGGAAGCGTGTCCGACCTACGCGAGCTGCGCGCCGAGGTGGTCGACCGGTTCGGCCCGCTGCCCGATCCGGTCGAGAATCTGTTCGGCATCCACGAGGCGCGGATGCTGGCCGGCGAGCTGGGCGCGGAGGTGGTCGTCGTGCGCGGCGCGAAGCTGACGGTGTCGCCGCTGCGGATGGACTCGGCGCAGGTGCGCGAGATGAAGCAGCGGGTGCCGCAGGCCATCTACAGCGTGGCCGCCCGAGAGGTCTCCAGCAAGCTCGAGCTCCAACCGAACTCCAACGGCAGACCCAATATGCGGGAGGGATTGGAGGTGCTCGCTGCTATAATCGAATCGCGCCGCCAGACAGCGGCGTAACGTGTTTTTATGAGTCGTTTCCGGATAATTCTCCCCCTCGTACTGCTCACCGCGGTCGCGATTTCCGCGGCCTGTGGCGGTGGCAGCAGCGGCAGTTCGAGCGCCTCGTTGGCGAGCGGCGACGTCGCCGTGGTCGGCGATACGCACATCACCAAGGATCAGCTCGACCAGCTGGTCACCTTCCAGGTGAACTCGGCCAAGGTGGCCAAGCAGAAGATCCCCGCAGCGGGTACCGCCGCCTACAAGACAGAGGTGGTCGACCCGATCCTGCAGCGGATGATCACGAACGCGCAGGTCGAGAACATCGCCAAGGAGCTGGGCGTCACGGTCTCCGACAGCGAGGTCAACGCCGGGCTGCAGAAGGCGATCACGGCCCAGTTCGGGACGGACACCGCCAAGTACCAGGCCTACCTCAAGAAGTACGGGATCACCGAGGACTACCTGAAGCAGCAGCTGATCCGGCCGCAGCTCCTGCAGACGAAGATCATCGCCAAGCTGAAGTCCCAGTACAAGGTCACCGACGCCCAGGCGCAGGCCTACTACAACGCGCACAAGTCGCAGTACGTCACGGCCGACAAGCGCAAGGTGCACTACATCCTGACCAAGAATCAGGCCGATGCGAATGCCGCGCGCAAGGCGCTGATCCAGGGCGCGAGCTTCCCGGCCGAGGTCAAGAAGTACTCGCTGGACGCCTCCGGCAATCCCAGCGGCGCGCTGACCGCCACGCAGGGCCAGGTCGAGACCAACTTCGCGAACGCCGTGTTCGCCGGGCTGGTGACGGGCGGCATCAGCCCGCCGGTCGAGGTCGACTCCACCTACGCTGCATCGAACCTGGCCGGCAAGTGCAAGCCCAAGTGCTACTTCGTGATCCGCGCCGACGGCGACACCGTCAAGGGCAGCCAGCAGAGCTACGACGCCGCGAAGGCCCAGATTCTGTCGCAGCTCGAGCAGTCGCAGGAGACGCCGAAGCTGCAGAAGAAGATCCAGTCGCTGCTGGCAGCGCAGAAGAAGCTGACCACGTACGCACCCGCGTACAAGCCGGCACCGGCCGCTTCCACCACCGGCGGTACGTCGCCCTAGATGGTTGATTCCACGGGCTGCGTGGAATCAACGATGTAGCCGCGTGGGCCGGCTGCAGCTCCTCGTTGCGCTTGGCCCTGGTGACCCAGAACTGATCCCTCTTGCGTCCTTCCGGGCGCTGGAGACGGCCGGGCCGGTGCGCGTCGAGCCGGACGAGCCGCTGGCCGGGTGGCTGGGCCGGCAGGGGCTGGCGCTGGCTGCGGATGCGCCGGTCGCGGCGGCCTCGGGGGAGCGGTTCGTGCGCCTGCAGACGGCCGCGCCGGACGTGCCGACCGTGCCCGAGGGCGACGCGCTGGCGGCGCTGATGGCGGGCGACGCAATGATCGCGCTGATGCGCCTGACCGCCAGGCTGCGCCGCGACTGCCCCTGGGACCGGGAGCAGACGGCGCTCACGATCGTGCCGCACACGCTGGAGGAGGCCTACGAGGTGGCCGAGGCGGCGCAGCTGGGCGACTCTGAGAAGCTGCTGGACGAGCTCGGCGACCTGCTGTTCCAGACCGCCTTCCTGGCGCTGCTGCTCTCGGAGCAGGACGAGGGCGACTGGGCGGACACGGCGCGGGCGATCACGGCCAAGCTGATCCGCCGCCACCCGCACGTGTTCGGCGAGACGGTGGCCGACACGCCCGGTCAGGTGCGCCGCAACTGGGAGCAGATCAAGAGCGACCAGGAGGGCCGCAGCGGCATCTTCCACGACGTTCCGACGGTGCTGCCGGCGCTGCTGCACGCGCGCAAGGTGCAGCGCCGCGCGTCTGCGGTCGGGTTTGACTGGAACGCCTGGGACGGTGCCTGGGGGGATCTGGCCGAAGAGCTGCGGGAGCTGCGCGGCGCGCTGGATGCGGCCGGGCCGCAGCGGGCCGAGCACGAGCCGGATGCGCACGTCGTGCACGAGCTGGGCGATCTCCTGTTCGCGAGCGTCAACGTCGCCCGCCTGGCCGGCGTCGACCCCGAGCTGGCGCTGCGGGCGGCGTCCGGGCGCTTCCGCGAGCGGGTGGAGCGGGCCGAGCAGCTGGCGCTGGCCGACGGCCTCGAGTTCGCCGCACTCAGCCTGGACGACCAGGACGCCTGGTACCGCCTGGCCAAGCAGGATCTTGCGCGTGGCTGACTCCCAGCCGCTGATCGCAGGCCTGCTGGAGTACGCGATCGCGGTGCTCGATGCCGACCACGCCACCTTCTGCGAGGTGCGGAACGATCCGGAGGTGATCACCGTCCTGGCCGCCGATGGCAGCCTCGACCATCCCGAGGTGCTGCCAGGAACGGGGCTGGTATCCGACGAGCTCGGCTACGACGGGGTGAAGGGCCCGGGGTCGGCGGTGGCGGTGTACCGGGCCGGCGACCCCGAGACGCCCGGCGTGACGGCCTTCCTCGAGCGCGTCGGCGCGGCCTTCGACGTCACCATCCGGGTCTACCAGGACGACATGCTGTCGCACGTGATGGAGCTCTACTACCGCGGCCAGCGGCCGTTCGGTGAGGCCGAGCTGGCCCGCGCCGAGCAGCTGGCCGGGCTGCTCACCACCGTGATCTCGCGCGAGCGCCTGACCAGGGAGCTGGAGCAGGCCGAGACCCGCTTCCGCACGCTGGTGCAGCAGATCCCGGCCATCCCCTACATCGTCGAGGAGGGGCTGTGCGTGGTGTTCTCGACGACGCACATGGACCAGCTGGTGGGTCGCAGCCCAGGCCAGGCGCTGGACTTCAACGACTGGCGGATGGCCGTCCACGAGGACGACCGCGAGCGCGCCGTCGACAACTTCGTCCAGCACCTTGCGACCGGCGAGCCCTTCGACGAGGAGTACCGGCTGATCGGCCACGACGGCGAGGTGCACTGGTTCCACGACCGCGCCACGCTGCTGCGAGGCGGGCCGGGCGAACCGGCCCGCTCGCACGGGGTGATGTTCGACACCACCGAGCGGCACCGCGCGGAGGAGGCGCTGCGCCGCAGCGAGCTGGCCCGGCACGAGGTGCTGGAGGCGATGCTGCACTCCGAGGCGGCGGCGCGGGCCCAGATCGCGGGCGAGCTGCACGACGACACGATCCAGGTGATGACGGCCGCGCTGATGGCGGTGGAGCGCGTGACGATCGCAGCGGTGGGCACCGACCGGCGGGTGGCCGACGCCCTGGAGGACGCCCGCGTCACGCTGCGGACGGCAGTCGAGCGCGCCCGGCGGCTGACGTTCGAGCTGCGCCCGCCGCTGCTGGACGTGCAGGGGATCGGCGCCGCGCTGCGCGACCTCGCCGACGAGGTCGGGCAGGAGGGTGGGTTTGCCGTGACGCTGGCGGCGCCTGACGCCAGGTTCACCTACCTGGTCGAGGACCTCGCGTTCCGGACGGTCAAGGAGGCGCTGGTGAATGCGCGAAAGCACTCGCAGGCAAGCCGCGTGGACGTGCGGCTGTGGAGCGACGAGGCCTGGCTGCGCGGCAGCGTCGTCGATGACGGCCGCGGATTCGACGTCACCCGCGCTCTCGATCGCAGCGGCATGCGGTTGCACCTGGGCCTGGATGCGATGCGCGAGCGGCTGCGGCTGGCCGGGGGCGATGTCAGCATCTCCTCGTCGCCCGGCAAGGGCGCGCGCGTCGATTTCGCGATCCCGCTGGGGCCGTCCCAGGTCTGACGCATCGCGGGCCCGCTGGCGCCGCCGGTATCATCGGGCGCGATGAGCTCGATCCTGTCCGTCTACGGCCGTCAGATCCTCGACTCGCGCGGCAACCCGACCGTCGAGGTCGAGGTGATCCTCGAGTCCGGCGCCAGCGGGCGAGCGGCAGTCCCGTCGGGAGCGTCGACCGGCGCCTTCGAGGCTGTCGAGCTGCGCGACGGCGACGGATCGCGCTGGGGCGGCAAGGGCGTCGAGCGGGCCGTCGGCAACGTCAACGGCACCATCGCGAGCGAGCTGGAGGGCGCCGACGCGCTCGACCAGCGCGCCATCGACCAGGTGCTGGGCGACCTTGACGGCACGCCGAACAAGGGCAACCTGGGCGCGAACGCGATCCTGGGGACGTCGCTGGCGGTGGCCAAGGCCGGCGCCGACGAGGTCGGGCTGCCGCTGTACCGCTACGTGGGCGGCACCGACGCGCACGTGCTGCCGGTGCCGATGATGAACGTGATCAACGGTGGTGCCCACGCCGACAACAACATCGACCTGCAGGAGTTCATGGTGGTGCCGGTGGGAGCGGACTCGTTCGGCGAGGCACTGCGGGTCGGCGCCGAGACGTTCCACGCGCTGAAGGCGCTCCTACACGGCCGTGGCCTGGTGACCGCGGTCGGCGACGAGGGCGGGTTCGCTCCGAACCTGGACTCGAACGAGGAGGCGATCGCGGCCATCATGGAGGCGGCCGAGGCGGCCGGGCATCGCGACCGGGTGGCGATCGCCATCGACCCGGCCTCGACCGAGTTCTACCGAGACGGCCGCTACCACCTGGACGGCGAGGGCCGCGTGCTGGACGCGGCCGAGATGGTCGGCTACTACGAGGATCTGTGCAACCGCTACCCGATCGTCTCGATCGAGGACGGGCTGGCCGAGGACGACTGGGACGGCTGGCAGCAGCTGACCGCGGCGCTCGGCACGCGCGTGCAGCTGGTCGGCGACGACCTGTTCGTGACGAATGTGGAGCGGCTCGGCCAGGGCATCGAGCGGGGTGCCGCGAACGCGATCCTGGTCAAGGTCAACCAGATCGGCAGCCTCTCCGAGACGCTGGACACGGTGCGCCTGGCCCAAACGTCCGGGTACGCGGTGGTGATGTCGCACCGATCCGGCGAGACCGAGGACGTCACCATCGCCGATCTGGCGGTGGCCACGAACTGCGGCCAGATCAAGACCGGCGCGCCGTCGCGGTCGGACCGCGTCGCCAAGTACAACCAGCTGCTGCGGATCGAAGAGGAGCTGGGATCGGCGGCCCGCTATCCGGGCCGCGACGCGTTCGCCCGGCTCACCACGCAGACGGCATGAGCGCGCGGCTGACGCGCCGCACCAAGATCGTCTGCACGATCGGGCCGGCCTCGAGCGACCCCGAGTTCGTCGAGCGGCTGGCGTGGGCGGGGATGGATGCCGCCCGGCTCAACTTCTCGCACGGCAGCCACGAGGATCACTATGGGGTGATCGAGGCGGTGCGGCGGGCGCAGGAGGTGCTGGGCCGGCCGCTGGCGGTGATCGCCGACCTGCAGGGGCCGAAGATCAGGATCGGGGTGCTGGCCGAGCCGCGGGCGGTGAACCAGGGCGACCGGGTGGTGCTGGCGGCCGTGGGCGAGGGCGCGGCGGGCGACCTGGAGGTGACGTTCCCGGGCCTGGCGACGGTGGTGCGGGCGGGCACGGAGCTGCTGATCGACGACGGCCGCGTGCG
>DASUHV010000053.1:0-4555 GCA_036273355.1 Gaiellales bacterium | reverse complement strand
CAGCGGATCGTTGCCGTCGGTGATCTCGATCCAGGTACCGGACGCCAGCCGGCCGCTGCACCCACGGACGCCCGGCCGCAGCGCCCGCGTGCACAGCTCGCGCAGCTGCTCGCCGCCGATCGCCGCGCCGGGCAGCGCCTCATACTCGAACAGCTGCGGCTGGAACCGCAGCCACACGGTCCAGCAGGGCAGGCCGGCCGCCGCAAGCGCCGCAGCCGGCGATCCTCCATCGGCGACCACCGCGAGGGCGGCGGCGGTGCGGCGGCGCTCCGAGACGCCGGCGATCAAGGCCCAGCCCGATGCCAGCACCGCTCCCAAAGCAAGCGTCGGCGCCGGCCACGACGGCAGCCCGGGCACGCCGAACGCCACCAGCGCCAGCGCCGCCAGCGTGACCGTGACGGCGCCGGGGCTGACAAGGCCCGACAGGTCCCGCCAGGGCACCGTCGTCATCCTCGAGAACTCGTCGCGCAGCACGTCCACCTGCGAGCGTCCCATCACCTCGTTCGGGTCGCGGCCTTCGATCATGGCGGCGAACGCCGTCGCCACCAGCGGGTGGAACTGGCTGCCCGCCTTGTCACGAAGCTCGGCAACCGCCTCCTGCGGCGTCAGCGCCGGGCGGTACGCGCGCTTGGAAGTCATCGCGTCGTAGCTGTCGGCCGCGATCAGCACGTGCGCCTCGACCGGGATCTCGCTCTGCGACACCGCGTAGTAGCCGCGACCGTCGTAGCGTTCGTGATGCAGCTCGGCGTAGAGCGAGATCTGCTCCGCGAATCCGAACGGCGAAAGCAGCCGCGCGGACAGCCGCGGGTGGCTGCGGATCGCGCGCATCTCCTGGTCGGTCAGCCGGCCCTCCTTGGACAGCGTGGCGACGTCGATCGCGACCTTGCCGAGGTCGTGGAGGCGGGCGGCATCGACCAGGCGGCGGGACTCACGGTCGGGCAGCCCGATCGCTCCGGTGAAGCGGTCCACCAGCGCCGCCACCCGCTCGGAGTGCTGGGTGGTGAGCGGGTCGCGCTCGTCGACCACCGCGGCCAGCGCGTCCAGCGCGTCCTTGGTCTCGCTCTTCAGGCGCTCGTAGCTGGCCTGCGCCTTGTAGAGCGCGGCCAGCAGCGGCACCAGGAACGGCAGCATCGCCCAGCGCTCGCTGTTATAGCCGTAGGCCAGCAGCACGCCCAGGCAGCCCTCGCCGATGCTCTGGCCGAACGAGTCGCGCAGGTTGTCGCGGAGCGCTCGGCGGAACGAGGCGTGCATCATCGACACGGCACCCGAGAAGATCGCCTCGTTCACGACCAGGCGGGTCGCCACCAGCGCCACCAGCGGCAGCACGTTGGAGGGCACGACCGTGCCGACCGTGCCGCCCGTAGCCTCGTAGGCGAGGCCGGCCGTCCAGGCGGCCGTGCCGAACATGGCGGAGTTGAGCAGAATGAAGTGGGTGCGGCGGGAGCGGATCCCGTCCACCAGCACCACCGCAACGGCCGCGATCGATGCGGCGGCCACCGGGCCGAACAGGACAGCGGCGGCCAGGTGGGCGACCGCCGAGAAGCCGATCGTGTTGTCCTGCTTGCGCACGCCGATCGCCTCCACGGCGATCGCCAGGCCCAGCAACGGCGCCAGCTGCGTGGGGTGCAGGCTGCCGAGCGCGCCCGTCAAGAGCGCGACGAGCAGGCCCAGCCAGAACAGGGACGAGATCGCGTAGATGTAGATGCGGAGCGAGCGGTTCACGGGACGATTCGGGGAGTGCGGCACCAAGGGCGCATGTGCACGGCACATATCGGCATCCGCGGGCGGCTACCCAAGCCGTGGATGCGCCCGGAAACGCCGACGAGGCTCAGCCGTTTCAGGATGAGCCTCGCCGGAGCATTTTCGAGCTGCTTACGAGCCGAACTTGTGACCTGCCCCCGATGCCACCACGAAGGCGGCGAGCAGAGCCAGCAAGTATGCCGACCTTGTCAGTCGGTTTTTCATGTACATCTCCTTGGGGGAGGGGTACACCGCACCTCTCATATGGGGTACAGGCGTCCCGCGGCGCCACACCCTTTCGGGTATGGCCGGCCCCAGACTGACGTAACCGGGGGAAGCTGGAACGCCGGTTTCTAGGCCAGCGTCAGCACGGTCGTGCGGCTCCCGTCAGCACGCTCGAGCGTGACCCAGCACTTCGTCCACGGCATGTCCTTGGGGATGGTGGTGTTCGCCACCACGCTGCCGGAGCCCGACGTGTCGAAGGCGACCAGCCCGGTCGGTTCGCTCGACCCATCCTGCATCCACAGCTCGTAGTAGCCGCCCTTGGGCGCGGGCGGCAGGCCGTTCACATGCACCTGCACGTCGCGCACCGGACCGCCGTTGGAGCCGATGTCGACGACGGCGCTGGCCGAAGCGATGCGGCCGGCGCCCTGCAGGTTCACGGAGCGGTCGACGTGGAAGCCGCTGCCGCCCACGCCGATCACCAGCGCGGCTGCGGCGGAGGCGGTGAGGACGGCGGCGGCCAGCACCAACCGGCCAACCCGGCTGCTGGGCCGGACGACCGACCGGATGTTGACCACGTCGGGCGGACCGAGCGCCTCGGCGCGAGCGATCGCGTGCAGGTGGGCGGGCGGCGTCGGCGGCGCACCCGCCTCGCGCAGCCGGTCTTCGATCTCGCTGATGTATCGCTCGTCGCTCATGACACCACCCGTTCGTCGGCAAGCCGTTCGGCCAATCGCGCGAGGCCGCTGCGGGTGCGCGTCTTGACAGTCCCCAGCGGGAGGGACAGGCGCTCGGCCACCTCGCTCTGGGACAGGCCGCTGAAGTATGCCAACTCGATCACCTCACGCTCCCGCTCGGGGAGCGAGTCGACTGCGGCATGCACCTTGAACGCCTCCAGGCCGGCCGCGGTCCGCTCCTCGGGGCCGAGGCCGGGATCGGCCTGGTCAGGGAGATCGCCAACCGCAACCGGCGTGCGTGCGCGCAGGGCATCGGCGGCCGCGTTGCGTGAGATGGCGAACATCCAGCCGGCGCCGGAGCCGCGCTCGCGGCGGTAGCCGCGGGCGGCCCGCCAGACCGAGGCAAACGCCTCCTGCACGACGTCCTCGCTGCGGCCGGGGTCTCCGACCATGCGGCGCACGACCGCGTACACGGCGCGCGAGTAGCGGCGGTAGAGCACCTCGAAAGCCTCTCCGTCACGTCGTTCCGCAACCAGTTCCAGCAGATCCTCGTCGCTCAGAGCGGACAGGTCCACGGCAACCAGCCTAGCCGCAACGGGAACGGCGGCGCTGAGCGGTAGCGCTCTGGTGGCAACATAGGTCACGTAACAGAGTACGCACGTGCTGCACCCTCGGTTTGGATCGGTGATTCGCGGACCCGGGCGGCGCCGCCAGATGGGCGGGGCCTACGCCCTCACCTGAGTCGCAGCGCGGCGTCGTCCCAGAACGCCGCGGAGCATGGCAGGTGGACGACGCCGCCCTGAGCCGCGAGATGCTTCCCGGCCGGACCACGGGCCCGCACGAACCGGCAAGGCCGGTGCGTCGCTGCGATCCGAGGAGCCGGGCAGGGGAGCACGTGTTCACAGCATGCGGCTCTGGGGCGCGCCGTGCGATCCCCCGAAAGCGTGGACCGAAGCGCTATCGCTCAGGGAAAGTCGCTGCCCACGTGCGCGTCGTCCGGCGCCATCTGCAGCCCGGCTCCGACCAGGTCGCGGATGCTGACGATGCCCACCAGCCGGCCCTCGTCGACCACGGGGATGTGGCGGCACCGGCGTTCGCTCATGATCTGCGCGGCCTCGCTGGGGGCGTGGTCGGACGGTAACGTCATCGGGTCGTGGGTCATGTAGGTCTGCACCAGGCCCTCGTCGGGCTGCTCGCCGTCGGCGACCGCGCGCAGCAGGTCGCGCTCGGTGAAGATGCCCGCGATGCGGCCACCGTCCACCACCACGGCGGCGCCCACGTTGCGGCCACGCATGACCCGCGCCGCCTCCCGGAGCGATGTTTCCGCCGGGACCGTCAGCACGTCGTCGCTGGTCATGAAGTCGCGCAACGTCACTCCCATGGAGCCGTCCTCCCTACTCGGTGGTCGCGTCGCGCAGGCGCATCTCGAGCAGCAGCTCGGCGTCGAGGGCGTCCGCGATCCGCATCAACGTGTCAAGCTTGGGCGGCCGGCCGCCACGCTCGAGGCGGGCGATCGCCGACTGCGTGGTGCCGCACAGGATCGCGAGCTCCTGCTGGCTCATCCCCCGCTCCTGCCGGTTGCGGGCAACCATGCGCCCCACGTCGGCGAAGCGGCGCTCGTGATCGCGGCCGATCGCCTCCGATCGCTTGCGGATGCCGTCGCGCATCCGCTCGAGCGTCTGGGCGGTCAGTCGCTGCCGCTGGGCGTGGGGCTGGCTCGACATGCCTCTTAGTCTATCGCACGTGCGCTATCGCGCCAGAGCTTGAGCCTGGCAGCCGTATCCTGCCGCGATGAGCCGCGGCACCGTCGTCGTCAAGATCGGATCGAGCACCCTGGTCGATGCCAGGGGCCGCGCCCGCCCGCGGGTGTTCGCCCAGGTCGCCGCCGACGTGGCGGCGCTGACCGGCGCCGGCAC
>DASUHV010000052.1:0-19376 GCA_036273355.1 Gaiellales bacterium | reverse complement strand
GCTGATCGTGGGCGCGATCATGGTCGTTGGAGGCATGGCCCGGCTCGGATTCGTCGCGGATCTGCTGTCGAAGCCGACCATGATCGGCTACATGAACGGGCTTGCGATCACCATCCTAGTCGGGCAGCTCCCGAAGCTGTTCGGGTTCTCGACCGATGCGAACGGCCTTGTGGACGAGACGCGGGCGTTCGTCGACGGCGTCCAGGACGGCGAGACGGTGGGGGCTGCACTCGCCGTCGGCGTGCTGGCGCTGGCGGTGATCGCCGTCCTGCGCAGGACGCTGCCGCGCGTGCCGAACGTGCTGGTGGCCGTGGTCGTCTCGATCGCCGTCGCAGCGGGCTTCGGGCTCGAGCAGCACGGTGTCAAGCTGGTGGGCACGCTTCCCGAGGGGTTTCCGCCGCTGACCGTCCCGGACGTGCACCGCTCCGACCTGCTCCCGCTGGTGGCCGGCGCGTTCGGGATCGCACTCGTCTCGCTCGCCGACACGATCGCGACGTCGTCGGCCTTCGCCGGCAGATCGGGTGAGGAGGTCGACGGCAATCGGGAGATGGTCGGGATCGGCGTCGCCAACCTCGGCGCCGGTTTCTTCCAGGGCTTCCCGGTCAGCACGAGCGGGTCGCGCACGGCCGTGGCGGAGCAGGCCGGTGCGAAGACGCAGGTGACCGGCCTGGTCGGCGCGATCCTGATCGCGGCCATGCTCCTGTTCGTCCCCGGCTTGTTCCGTGACCTCCCGCAGCCGACGCTCGCCGCGGTGGTGATCACCGCGTCGCTGTCGCTCGCCGACGTGCCGGGCACGGTCCGGCTCTGGAAGCAGCGGCGTTCCGAGTGCGCGCTGTCCATCGCCGCCTTCCTCGGCGTCGCTTTCCTGGGCGTGTTGCCCGGGATCGTGGTCGCCGTCGGGCTCTCGGTGATGAACCTGTTCCGGCGCTCCTGGTTGCCCTACCACGCCGTGCTCGGTCGCGTGCAGCACCTGCCCGGCTTCCACGACGTCACCAGCTACCCCGACGCTGAGGTGCTGCCCGGGCTGGTCATGTTCCGTTTCGATGCGCCGCTGTTCTTCGCGAACACCCGTACCTTCCGCGAGCAGATCCTGCTGCTGGCGTCACGCGATCCGGCGCCCGTCTGGATCCTGATCGCGGCCGAACCGATCACCGACGTCGACACGACGGCTGCCGACATGCTGGAGGATCTGGACGAGGCGATAAACGCCCGGGGGATCTCGCTCGTGTTTGCCGAAATGAAGGACCCTGTCCGTGCCAAGATCCTGGCCTATGAGCTGACCCGAACCATCGACCCGAACCACTTCTACCCGACGCTCGACAGCGCCGTCGCCGCCTACCAGGAGCAGACCGGCGCGCGCTGGACGCGACAGGAGCCATGACCCAGGGGGACTCTCATCAGCGCCGTCCGGCTCAGGAGCGCACCTGCGAGGTGCGATGGATTCGCCCCGGCCGCCACGGGAGCGAGATCGCCCACTGGTTCTCACGCTTCTCGCAGGTGCCCGAGGTGCGCGACGACGACTACCTGATCTCACCGCGCATGCCCGGCCTGTCCATCAAGATCCGCGGCGGAGCGAGCTTCGAGGTGAAACAGCACCGCGGCGTGGTGGGAGCGCTTGACATCGCCGGCGCAGCCGCGGGCAGCATCGACTCGTGGATCAAGCGGTCGATTCCGCTCCCCGGCGGGGTCGACCTCTCGCGCCCGCTGGAGGGGTCGGCCTGGCGGCGGGTGAACAAGCACCGGCAGATCGCCAGGTTCCCGATCGATGGATCGGGCGGCCCCGACTGCTCGGTGGAGCTGACCGAGGTGGAGGTTCTCGGCCAGTCGTGGTGGACGCTCGGATTCGAGGCCGGGGGCCGGGGTGCGCTGGGTCGCATCAAACGCACCGCGGCCGTAGTCTTTGCCGAGCCGCTTCCCACGGATTCGGCGTTCCGGGCAGATGAGGCCTGTTCCTACGCAGAGTGGATCCACGGGCTCGGCCATCCGGGAGGGACGAGATGAGCAAGCACAAGAAGCAGGACGAGCTCCACGACGAAGCCGGCGGCCGGGCGGTTCGGATGAAGCGCAAGCCGTATGAGGCCGAGATGCGGCGGCTGCACGGCGAGCTGGTCGCGATGCAGGAGTGGGTGAAGGCCACCGGCGCGAAGATCTGCATCGTCTTCGAGGGCCGTGACACGGCGGGCAAGGGCGGAACCATCAAGCGGATCACCGAGCGCGTGAGCCCGCGCGTGTTCCGCGTCGTTGCGCTGCCGGCGCCGACCGAACGGGAGCGCTCACAGCTCTACGCGCAGCGCTACATCCAGCACCTCCCCGCCGGCGGGGAGGTCGTGATCTTCGATCGCAGCTGGTACAACCGCGCCGGCGTCGAGCGGGTGATGGGCTTCTGCACCGAGGAGCAGACGGAACGATTCCTCGAGGGCGTGCCGCTGATCGAGCGCACGATGGCGGACTCCGGCATCCTCCTCATCAAGTACTGGCTCGAGGTCGACGCCGACGAGCAGACCCGGCGCCTAGAGGCCCGGATCAACGACCCTCGCAAGGTGTGGAAGCTGTCGGACATGGACCTCAAGTCCTACAGCCGCTGGTACGACTACTCACGCGCGCGCGACGCGATGCTGCAGGCGACCGACACGCCGTGGGCCCCGTGGTACATCGCCGACACCAGCGACAAGCGGCGGGGCCGGCTGAACATCATCACCCATCTCCTGGACCAGGTTCCCTACCGTCCGCTGACGATGAGCGAGATCAAGCTCCCGCAGCGGCAACCTCCTGGTGGTTATGTCGAGCCCAACCTTCCGTTGCGATGGATTCCCGAGCCGTTCTGATGCGCGACCGGCTCCTGGCAGCTATCTCGCTTATTGCGGCGGCATCCGCGGCGTTGGTGGTGGTCGTTGCGGCCCTGGACAACAGCAGGGGACTGGTCGTCGCCCTGCTGGGAGCGGCCGTGCTAGTGGGCGCGGGCTGGGCGGCCGTGTCGCGCCGGGGCACCGGCCGTGCCGTCGCTCTCCTGGTTGCGGCCGGCGGGCTGGCTCTGCTGCTGGCGTCGATCGGGATCGCGGATGTCGTGTGGTGGCGAGCGCTCGGGGCGGCGGCGCTCGGCGTGCTGTCGGTGGCCACGGCCAGGTCGGCTCTGCACACCGGCATCGATGAGCTTCGGGCCGCGCCCACCCCGGGCAGCACCGTACCGGCCGCGGTGCACCCGGTGCTGCTGATGAACCCGAAGTCGGGTGGCGGTAAGGCGGTGAAATTCGATCTGGCCGGCGAATGCGCGGCTCGCGGCATCCAGGCCGTGGTGCTTCGCCAGGGCGATGACCTGCTCGAGCTTGCCGAGGATGCGATCGCCGGGGGTGCCGATGTGATCGGCATGGCGGGAGGTGACGGCTCCCAGGCGTTGATCGCCACCGTCGCCAGCCGCCACGGGATCCCTCACGTGGTCGTGCCGGCGGGAACGCGCAACCACTTTGCGCTCGACCTCGGCCTCGACCGCGATGACGTCGTCGGCGCTCTCGACGCCTTCGCGGACGCGGTGGAGCGCACGATCGACCTGGCCACCGTGAACGGACGGGTGTTCGTGAACAACGCGTCGCTCGGCCTGTACGCGAAGATCGTCCAGTCGCCGGAGTACCGGGACGCGAAGCTGCGGACGGCAGCCGCCCTGCTGCCCGATTTGATCGGCCCGGACGCCCAGCCGCTCGACCTGCGGTACACAGGCCCCGACGGGACCGCCCACGACACCGCGGACATGGTGCTGGTGTCCAACAACGCCTACCAGCTCGATGACCTGTCGGGCAGGGGCACCCGTGAGCGGATCGACGGGGGGCTGCTCGGCGTGGTCACCGCTCGCATCGAGGGCGCCCGCGCGGCCGAGCAGCTGGTCGCCCTGAACGTCGTCGGTCAGATCCGGAGATTCTCGGGGTGGCTCGAGTGGACCGCGCCGCGGTTTCGCATCGACTCCGGCGGTCCGGTTGAGATCGGGATCGACGGAGAGGCCATGACGCTCGACCCGCCGCTCCTGTTCGAGAGCCTGCCGGCAGCGCTGCGCGTGCGGCTGCCCGGCCACGCCCCGGGGATGTCTCCCGCAGCACGTCGCGTCTCCGGCTCCACGATCGGCCAGCTCTGGGCCATCCTCGCCGGCCGCGGTCGAACGTCAGACCTGTCGTAACTGCACCCGTGCTGGGTCCCTGTTAGGTATGAGCGCTGTACGCCCTGATCGTGCGCTGGGACGAGGCTACCGCGACCGGCTGATACAGCGTTCTCGTATTACGTATGTTGTAAGCGATGCGGACGCTGCCCGAACAGGCGGAACGGCTGTCCGGCGAACGAGAAACCGAGTGAGCGCGTGCCCGCAATCTCGAGCCGGAGCACGGCTCGCAGGCAAGCGACCTGTTGCTGCCAGGTGGCGCTGTCGTACAGACACCGCACGATCCGCTGCTGCACCTGCTGCAGCCTGGGGGCGAGGAGCCTTGGCGTAGGCTTCTGACGAGGAGGTGAGGTTCCATCCGAGCGGGGCGGCGCGAGTGCCGGGGGCGAGGGATGGCCGGTCTGGGCGCGGGTCGGCGCAGCCTGATGGGACGAGTCGAATCCCCGGCCGGATACCCAGCCGGCCGCGACGCCCACGGCGAGCCCGACCAACACGGCCGCCACATAACGCACCCGGAACATCACGCGCGAGCCTACACCACCGGTCTTGCCGGGTCTGAGGGCCGGAGTCCGGCCGCCCTGCGAGCTTGAGCGTGGCGGTGCTATGTCATACTTCTCGCTGACGTATCGCTCACGAGATCGCCCTGATATCCGGTAGGGTTCGGCGGCGATCGGGTCGCTGTCGGACCTCGAGGACATGCTACGACCGACGCCCCCGACACCACCACGGAGGTCGACATACTCCCGCCCTATTCACGTGATGCGCTGGACGTCGTGGCGTCGGCGCGCTCGGACGCCGACTCCGGCCTGACCGGCACGGAAGCGGCAGAGCGGCTCGCCCGGCTGGGCCCCAACCAGATCACCGGCGAACCGCCGCCCTCGATGTGGGAGGTGGCGGTCGCTCAGCTGCGCGACCCGATGAACATCATGCTGATCGCGGTCACGATCGTCAGCGTCGTGATCGGCCAGGTGTCGACCGGCATCATCGTCGCCCTGCTGATCCTCCTGAACGTCGTGCTCGGCTCACGCCAGGAGCTGAAGGCGCGCGCCAGCATCGATGCGCTGGCCAGCATGCAGGTTCCGCAGGCGCGGGTGGTGCGAGACGGCTCGGTGGCGCAGGTGCCGGCCGTCGACGTGGTGCCCGGCGACATCGTCCAGGTGGAGGCGGGCGACATCGTCCCCGCGGACGGACGCATCATCCACTCGGCGACGCTGGAGACGCAGGAGGCGGCCCTGACCGGGGAGAGCGCGCCGATCGGCAAGTCGGCGACGACCCTGCCGGAGGCGGAGGTCGCGCTGGGCGATCGCACGAACATGCTGTTCCAGAACACGGCGGTGACCCGCGGTACGGGTGCGATGGTGGTGACCGCCACCGGAATGCAGACGGAGATGGGTCAGATCGCGACGATGCTGTCGTCGATCAGCCGCACCCGCTCGCCGCTGCAGAAGGAGCTGGGATCGCTCACCAAGGTGCTCGGCATCGTCGCCTGGGGCGCGGTCGCCTTCATCGTGATCGTCGGCGTCGCGCGTGGAGAGGAGTTCAAGGACGTGCTGTTGCTGGGCACCGCGATGGCGATCTCGGCGATCCCGACCGGAATGCCCGCGTTCGTCTCCGGGCTGCTGTCGATGGGCGCCAGGCAGCTGGCCGACTCGCGGGCGGTGGTCAAGAACCTCACCGATGTGGAGACGCTGGGCGCCACCAGCGCGATCAACACCGACAAGACCGGCACGCTGACGATGAACGAGATGATGGTGTCGGTGATCTACGCGGCCGGCGCCTGGTTCCACGTCGAGGGCGAGGGCTACCGCAAGACCGGGGCGATCACCGCCGTCGCCGGCCAGCCGGTGCCGGACTTCACCAGGCTCGGCCTGGGGCTGGCGCTGGACAGCGATGCCACCGTGGGCAACGACGGCGCGGTGGTCGGCGATCCGACCGAGGCCGCCCTGGTCGTGCTGGCGGCGAAGCTGGGCGTCGACGCCGAGGAGACGCGCCGCGCCTACCCGCGCATCGCCGAGGTGCCGTTCGACTCCGACTACAAGTTCATGGCGACGTTTCATCGCGCCACGCTGGAGGGCGCCGAGCACGTGATCGAGCTGGTCAAGGGCGCGCCCGACGTGGTGCTGGCGCGCTGCAGCGAGTCGGGTGGACCGCTCAGCGGCTCGCAGCAGCCGATCAAAGAGGCCCGATCCGGGATCGAGGCGGCGAACACGCGGATGGGCGAGCAGGGTCTGCGGGTGCTGGCGTTCGCCGCCCGGCTGGTCGGTGACGGCGAGCTGCAGGCGATGGAGGACGACCCGATGTCGCTCACCCAGGAGCTGTCGTTCGTTGCCATGGTCGGCATCATCGATCCGCTGCGCGCCGAGGCCAAGGCGGCGGTGCAGACGGCGCTCGGCGCGGGCATCGATGTGCGCATGATCACGGGCGACCACGCCGTCACCGCCCGCGCCATCGGCGAGACGCTCGGCCTGGGGCCCGGCGCGATCAGCGGCGCCGAGCTGCAGGCGCTCCCGGACGATGAGGTGCTGCGGCGCCTGCCCGAGCTGCACGTGTTCGGCCGCGTCACGCCCCAGGACAAGCTGCGCCTGGCGCGGCTGATGCAGGAGCAGGGTCTGATCGTCGCGATGACGGGCGATGCCGTCAACGACGCGGCGGCGCTCAAGCAGGCCGACATCGGGGTCGCCATGGGCAGCGGCAGCGAGGTGACGAAGCAGGCCGGCCGCATGATCCTGACCGACGACAACTTCGGCACGCTGGTGCACGCCGTCGAGATCGGCCGCAGGGTCTACGAGAAGGTCGTGTCGTACGTCCGCTACCAGATGACCCAGCTGCTGGCGCTGGTGTTCCTGTTCCTGGCGGCTACCGCCTTCGACATCAATCACGGCGTCGCGCTGACGCCGCTGATGGTGCTGTATCTGCTGGTGTTCGTGACGGCATCGGGCGTCGTGGTGATCGCCGTCGATCCCGGCGCGCCGGACGTGATGCACCGCCCGCCGCGCGACCCCAGCCTGCCGATCACCAACCGGCAGGCGATCACGCTGTGGGTGATCTACGCCGCCACCCTGTTCGTCGCCGCTCTGATCCCGCTGGTGGCAGGTCCCGACGACCCGCGCACCGATGTCGCGACGGCGTCGCTGACCATGACGTTCGTCGTGATGGGGTTGGGCACGATCTTCAATGCCCTCACCAACCGGCGAGACCCTGCCGGCGGCCTCGACCCGCCGCTCCTGAAGGCGCTCGCGATCTCGCTGTTCCCGCTTGCCATGGTGGTCTTGGCGACCGAGCTGCCGGGCTTCCAGAAGGGGCTGCTCACGACCTCGCTGACCGGCCATGAATGGCTGGCATGCTTCGGCCTGGCCGCGCTGCTGCCGCTGGTCGTCGAGACCAGCAAGTTCCTGCGCCGCCGCGCCGCCCCGGAGCCCTCGCTGCTCGACGCCCAGCGCGCGGTCGCGCCCGGACGCGCCGTCGACGAGCACCCGACCTGAGTGGTCAGAGCGTCCGCGCGGTCGTGGGACCGGTGCGAGCGGTCAGCCGGGCGAACACGATCAGGTTGTCGGCGTAGTGGCCGGTGCTGGGGTCGAAGCTGCCGGTGCACGTGATCAGGCGGAGTCCCGGGTAGGGGAGCGGGCCGTACACGAGCCCTGTCGGGAAGCTGATCTTGGGGTAGATCGCGGTGGAGGTCACGCGGTAGCGGTCGGTGACGCCGTTTCGGTGGGTCACGAGCACGTCCTGACCGGGCACGACCTCGTGCAGACGGCCGAACACGCCCTCGCGCCCGCCCCAGTTGACGTGACCGACGATGACCGCGGCTCCGCGCCCGCCGGGTGCAGTTCCACCGCTCCACCAGCCGGCGTCGGTGGCGTTGGTCGGCACCTGCAGCGTGGAGTCGCTGTTCAGGCCGAGGCTGACGACGCTCGCGTCGACCCCGATCGCCGGCACGCGCACGCGCATGCCTGTGCGCATGAGGTGGGCATGGTTGCTGGGCGGCAGGATCGGCGTGGTTCGCGCCGGGTGACCGACCGCGGTCACCGCCGGACGGTCGGCGGGAGCGGAGCCGCCGCCCGGAAGCGCTGGAGCGACGACCGCGGCGGCGACGATGACCAGCGCGAATCCGCCCAGCAGCCGCGATCTGCGAACCCTCCCGCGCAGCGCGAGCACGAAGGCCATCACCCCTGCCAGGCCGCCGAGTGCGATCAGCGCCTCACTCCTCGCTGCGTTGCCGGCCGGCGCCGGGCGGCCACCGGTCTGCACCCCTCCGACCGGTACCCCGCCGTCGACGGGGCCGTCGCCGCCGTCCTCGCCGGCCTCCGACGGCGGCGCCACCGCCGGGATGGTGACGGTCGACGGGTCGGACCGGCGAGAGACGCCGCCGCTGACGCCGACGCCGGTCGCCGTGGCGGTGTCGTCCACCTGGCCGGCGTCCACGTCGGCCTGGCTGACCGTGTATGTCTGGTCGGCCGTGCAGGTCAGCGAATCGCCGGGGGAGAGCCCGGGCGCCGCCGGGGCCGGGCACGTGACCGAGCCCAGCGTCGGGTCGTCGACGGCGACCGATGTCAGGTCGACGTTTCCGATGTTCGTGACGAGGTAGGAGTAGCTGATCGTGTCGCCGCGCCGCGACCCGGTCTGGTGGGAGGCGGGTGACACCGCTCCGTTCTTTGCGATTGCGACCAGCGGCGTCGCGGGCGCGGTCGGGATCGTTGCCGTCGCGGGATCGGACGCGCCGGAGGTGCCGCCGATCAACCCCGTGCCGGTGGCTGTCGCCGTATCGGTCACGAAGCCCGCGTCGACGTCCGCGATGGTCACGGTGTGGGCGTTGTCGGCGGAGCAGACGACGGAGCCGAGCGGGGCCAGCGGCGGCGACGGTGTGGGACAGGTGACCGGCCCGATCGCCGGGTCGTCGACCGTGACCGCGTTCAGACTGACGTTGCCAGTGTTGGTGACCAGGTAGGCGTAGTGGATGGTGTCGCCGACCGTGGCGCCGAGCTGGTCGCCGATCGGATCGACGATCGCGAGCTTGTCCAGCGAGACCGAGACCACCATCGCAGCCGGGATCGTCACCGTGGACGGGCCGGACGGTGGTGACTCGCCGCCGCGGACTCCGGTTCCGGTGGCCGTTGCCGTGTCGGTGACCTGTCCGGCGTTGACGTCGTCCTGGGTGACGGTGTACGGCGTGTCGGCGGTGCATGTCACCGAATCGCCGGGCGCCAGGGACGGCGACGGCGTCGGGCAGGTGACGGGGCCGCCCGTGGGATCGTTGACCGTCACCGATGTGAGGCTGACGTTGCCGGTGTTCGTCACGACGTAGGAGTAGGCGATGGTGTCATCGACGAGCACGCCGCCCTGATCGGCGGGAGGTGAGACCGAGCCGCTCTTCACAATCGAGACCTGCGGTTCGGCGTCCACCGTCGGAATCGTGACCGTCGCCGGGTCTGACGGGGGGCTGGTGCCGCCCGCTTCTCCGACCCCGGCCGCCGTGGCGGTGTCGGTCACCTCGCCGGCATCGAGGTCGTCCTGCGTGACGGTGTGTGGCGCGTCGGCGCTACAGGTCACCGAGCCGCCCGGCGCGAGCCCGGGCGGCGCCGGCGTCGGGCAGGTGACGGAGCCGATGGCCGGGGCGTCGACTGCCACCGACGTCAGGTTGACGTTGCCGATGTTGGTGACCAGATAGGCGTAGTCGATGGTGTCGCCCAGCGCGGCCGCGTCCTGGTCGGCAACGGGCGAGACGACGCCCAGCTTGTGGATCGCCACCTCGGGCGCGGGCGGCTCGGTCTGGACGATCTCGGTCGACGGATCCGACGGCGGGCTGGTGCCGCCGGTGCCGCCCTCGCCGGTCGCGGTCGCCGTGTCGGTCACGAACCCGCGTGCGACGTCCGCGGCGGTCACGACGTAGACGCTGTCGGCGGTGCATGTGACCGACCCTCCGATGCTGAGCCCGGGTGGAGCAGGCGTCGGGCAGGTGACGGAGCCGAGCGTCGGATCGTCGACCGCGACCGAGGTCAGGACGACGTTTCCGATGTTCGTGACCAGATAGGTGTAGGAGATGGTTTCGCCCACACGCAGCGGGCTGCCGAACCCGTCCGACGCGACTCCCGTCTTGATGATCGACACCAGCGGCTGGGGGCTCTCGGTCGGCGTTGTCGCCGAGGATGGCGGTGAGCTGGTCGGGAGGGTCGTGCCCGGCGGCACGCCGCTCGCGGTGGCGGTGTTCGTGAACGATCCGGCCGCCTCGTCCGCCGCGGTGACCGTGTGGACGTGGTCAGCGGTGCAGGTCTCCGAGGCGCCCGTGGCGAGGGTCGGGCCCGGGCAAGTGATCGACCCGGCGGTCGGGTCGGAGACGCTGATGCTCGACAGCGGCAGGACGCCGGTGTTGGTCACGGTGAACGTGTAGGCGATCGTGTCGCCGGCGTCGGTGAGGCCGTTGCCGTTCACGTCCGTGGGCACCCCGGCGTGCTTCTGCAGCGCGATGCTGACAGGCTTGGACGTGTTGGTGATCGTGCAGTCGACGAAGTCGCCGACGCCCAGCGTGACGGTCGCCGAGGGTCCGATGTCGCCGGATGGCAGCGCCGGATCGGAGGCGCCGTTTCGGGTGCACGACCACGACCCCGCGTAGTTCGAAACCAGGCCGGAGGTGATCTGCTCTGCGAACGTGAAGCTGGAACCGACGTCGCTGGTGAGGACGGTGACCGGGCCGGTCGAAGCCGTGTCCGCCGTGCCGGTGTTGGCCGAGCCGAGCAGGTCGTTCGACGGCAGCGAGTGGATGCTGATCCCGAATGCGTCGGAGGGATCGATCCGGCTCGTCACCTCCTTGTTCAGCTGGACGGTGGACACGAGCACGCCGAACGCGACGCCCTGACGGCCCCCACCGACCATCTCCTGGGCGATCGAGCTTGGCGCCTGAGCGGCCAGCATCGGTGTGCCGGTCTTCGTGTTCGATACCGACGCGGAGCACGTGACCGTCTTCGTGCCGACTCCTGTCAGCCCCGATCCCGAGTTGCAGGCGTTTCCGACCGGTTCCAGCAGCGTCAGCGGCGTGTTCGCCGTCCACGTGATCGACTCCAGGCGGTCGGTCGACTCCGCGTCCGCGCCCACGAACGCATACCCGGTTTCCGGCACGCCACCTGGCCCGGTCACCGTGATTCCGTCCAGCGTCGCCGTGGTCGTGGTACCGCGCGTCGTCTGGTCCAGCGCCGGCCGGCCGGCAACTCCGGTGTAGTGGCCGTTGTTTCCCAGGAACGCATCCACGAATGTCGGGAAACTGGTCGCCGCCACCAGTCCTCCGGAAACGTGCAGGTTGAACCTGATTGTGTAGCCGCCGGGAAGCGTCACGGTCATCGGCTGGCCGGCCGGCTTCGACGCCGAGTTCGGGTTGTACGCGGAGAGGTCCAGCCAGCAGAGCGTGCTTGCAAACGTCCCCGTCCCAGCCTGCGCGAAGCTGCATCCGGCCGGCGCAGCCAGCGGCGCGGCGGAAGGCGGCGGGGTTCGCGCCGAAGTCGCAGCGGCGGTGGTGATCCGCTCGATCCCGACGACCATGCACGCACACGCGGCCACGCGCAGGGCCAGTCCCCATTCTGTTGACCGTGGGCCCACACCCACCCCGATTCTGCTCCCCATGCGCCGTTTGCCACTTGGCGCGCGTGCACGACGCTAGCACCGCTCGGATGCGCGGGCAAGTCGCCCGGGCGCGGGGCCGCGTAGACTCGTGGGCCCGGCCCAATCCCGACGCCAAGGAGACGACATGCAGCTGACCAGAAACAGCATCGACACAGCTCGCGGGCCAGCCGACTGGTTCACCGGAGCCGTCTACATCGACGCGGTGGCGGTCCCCTCGGAGGGCTCACGCCTGAGCGCGAACAGCGTCCACTTCACGCCAGGTGCTCGCACCGCCTGGCACACCCATCCCAACGGGCAGACCATCTACGTGACCGAGGGCATCGGCCGGGCTCAGCGCCGCGGCGGCCCGGTCGAGGAGATCCGCCCGGGCGACCGCGTCTTCTTCGAGCCGGGGGAGGAGCACTGGCACGGCGCCGCGCCCGACCGCTTCATGACCCATCTCGCCATGCTCGACGTCGACGATGAGGGCAACAACGCCACCTGGGGCGAGCACGTCAGCGACGCCGAGTACTCCGTCGCGCCGGGTTCGCCCTAGAGGCGAGCGGCCAGCACGATCAGCAGCGCAAGCATCGTCGCGGCGATCAGCGCGCCGCGGGAGAGTCGCGTCAGCCACCGTCCGGCGTGGTAGCGGGCGACCTGCCCGCCGACCGCGAGCACCCGGCCGCTCGTGAGCGCCTCCAGCGGCGCCGCGGGCACGTCGTGTACGGCCCGCTCCTGCCAGACCCGGATCATCTCGTCGGCCTCGCGCCGGTCGCTGAGGCGGTAGAAGGGCAGCCGGCGCCGCCGGTCGATCCAGTAGCCGAGCGCGTCCAGCGTCTCGGCCGGCCGCGGCCGCAGCAGCTCCGACACCTCGGGGCCCTGATCGGAGTGCCACGTGCGGGACTCGCGCAGCAGCGGCGCCACGATTGCCGCCATGCCCGCCAGCCGGTATCCGATCTTTGCGTACCTGATCACGACACCACGAACGGTAGCGCGTGAGATCGT
Source organism: Gaiellales bacterium (assembly GCA_036273355.1). GTDB lineage: Bacteria > Actinomycetota > Thermoleophilia > Gaiellales > JAICJC01 > JAICYJ01. Next base: position 6,643 of record DASUHV010000052.1, on the reverse strand, counting down.
CATCTAGTGGTACGCGTGCATTACGGCATGGCCGCGGCCGCGGCCGATCAGCCAGCGGTTGACCGGCACCGTGAGCACGAACGCGATCGCCAGCGACACCAGCAGGCTCCACCAGAACAGGCCGTCCGCGAGGCCGGCGGCCAGCGCGCCCGGGACGCCGATGATGAACAGGTTGTCGACGATCTCCATGGTGGTGATCGACACGGTGTCGGAGGCAAGAGCCAGACGCGAGGCCCGGCGCAGGCTCATCACGGCCAGCAGCGGGCGGATCGTCAGGCCGTACCCGAACGCGAACGCGAGCACGATCGAGAGCGCGATCGAGGCCGCGTTGCCCAGCCCGAGCGCGGTCGCGATCACCATGCCCAGCACCTCCCCGATCGCACAGCCGGTGAGGCAGTGCAGCGTCGCCGCCACGGCCAGACGCCAGACTTCCCGCCCGCCCGCCGGAGCGTGGTCGTGAGCCATTTCGTGCGCCGGATCCATCTTCACATCCCTCCCCGGCGTTATACCGCGGTCGAGGTGAAGCGCCGCTCCCTTCGAAGTGGCCGGTTCTCCACTGCCGTTTCGGCCTGGGAATGGCATCATGTACGTACCGGAGCCGGTTTTCCGGGCCCTGCGAGCGTTTCGAGGGGAGGTGATCGGATATGCGGAAGAACCTGACCCGTCTGACCCAGCCGATGGTGCGCGAGAACGGCGCGCTGCGAATTGCCACCTGGGACGAGGCGCTCGATCGAGCCGCGAGCGGTTTCGAGGCGGTGCGCGCGGCCGGCAACCCGAATGCGTTCGGGCTGTTCAGCTGCTCCAAGGCGACCAACGAGGTGAACTTCATCACCCAGAAGTTCACGCGCGTCGTCATGGGCACCAACAACATCGACAGCTGCAACCGGACTTGACACGCACCCAGCGTCGTCGGTCTGGCGACGGTGTTCGGGGCCGGGGGCGGTACCAGCTCCTACCGGGAGGTCGAGGAGACCGATCTGATCTTCCTGTGGGGCTCGAACGCTCGTGAAACCCATCCGATCTTCTTCCATCGCGTGCTGAAGGCCGTGAACAACGGCGCGCGCCTGTTCGTCGTCGATCCGCGTCGAACCGGATCGGCTGAGTGGGCCGACACCTGGCTCGGCCTCGACGTGGGCAGCGATGTCGCGCTCTCCAACGCGATGGCGCGCGTGATCATCCACGCCGGCCTGCACAACCGCCAGTTCATCGACCGCGCCACCACCGGCTTCGAGGAGTACGCGGCCAGCGTCGAGCCCTACACGCTGGAGCGGGCCGAGCTCGACACCGGAATTCCCGCCGACGCGATCCGCGAGTGCGCGCTCGCCTACGCCCGTGCCGACCGCGCCATGATCTGCTGGACGCTCGGCATCACCGAGCACCACAATGCGGTGGACAACGTGTTCGCGCTGATCAACCTGGCGCTCTTGACCGGCCATGTCGGCCGCTACGGCTCGGGCCTGAACCCGCTGCGCGGCCAGAACAACGTGCAGGGCGGGGGCGACATGGGCGCGATCCCCAACAAGCTGCCCGGCTTCCAGGACGTCGTGTCGAACCACGAGGCACGGGCCCGGTACGAGGCCGCCTGGAACACCACGATCCAGCCGAAGTACGGCTGGCACCTGACGCAGATGTTCGAGGCCATGGAGCGCGGCGAGCTGCGCTCGCTGTATGTGGTCGGCGAGAACCCGGCGCAGTCCGAGGCGGACGCCGCCCACACGCTGCACCTGCTCGAGAGCCTCGACCACCTGGTCGTCCAGGACATCTTCCTGACCCGCACGGCCGAGCTGGCCGATGTCGTGCTGCCCGCGTCGGTCAGCTGGTGCGAGGCAGAGGGCACGGTCACCAACAGCGAGCGCCGCGTGCAGCGCGTGCGCAAGGCGCTCGATCCGCCCGGCCAGGCCCGCGACGACATCGAGATCGTCGTCGAGATCGCCCGGCGGATGGGCCACGAGTGGAGCTACGACGGCCCCGAGGACGTGTGGACCGAGCTGCGGTCGCTGTCGCCGATGCACCGCGGCATGACGTACCCGCGGCTGGCCGAGCTGGGCGGCATCCAGTGGCCCTGCTGGGACGAGCAGCACGAGGGTGAGCTGTTCCTGCACGCCCGGCTGTGGGACGAGCCGAAGGCGAGCGGCGAGCCGGCCCCGTTCAACGTCGTGGTCAACGTGGAGCCGGTGGACGAGCTGTCGGACGAGTTCCCGATCCGGCTGACGACCGGGCGCCGCCTGGACTCCTACAACACGGGCGTGCAGAGCGGCGGCTACAGCTCGCCGCTGCGGCGCGGGGAGTCGCTCGACCTGTCGCCGGAGGACGCCGCTCGCCTGGCCGTCGCCGACGGGGAGCGCGTGCGCATCAGCTCGCGCCGCGGGTCGGTCGAGGCGCCGGTTCGGATCGATTCGTCGCTGCGGCCGGGCCTGGCCTTCATGACGCTGCACTTCCCGGACGAGGTGGAGACGAACATCCTCACCATCGACGCGACCGACCCGAAGTCCGGCACCGCCGAGTTCAAGGCCAGCGCGATCCGGGTTGACAAGCTCGACGCCCCGGCCGCTGAGCAGCAGACCGCCGCCGGCGCCAACGTGGCGGCCCGCTAGCCGATGGATCTGCGTCTCACCAACCAGGAGCCGACGGAGGCAGAGCGCGCGGCGGTCGACTCCGTGCTGGGCCCGCCGGACTCGGCCTGGGTGGGTGGCGACCGCGGAGACGACGGCCACGCCGCCCACGGCGGCCATGCCGCGCGGGCGCAGCGCCACCTGCTGCTGCCGGTGCTGCACGCGCTGCAGGGGCGGGTAGGCTGGATCAGCCAGGCCGGGCTCGGCTACGCCTGCCGCCGCCTGACGGTGCCGCCGGCCGAGGCCTACGGCGTGGCCAGCTTCTACGCCCTGTTCGCGCTGGAGCCACGGGCTCCGGTGGTCGCACACGTCTGCACCGACATCGCCTGCATGTGCAGCGGCAGCGGCGAGCTGGTGGCCGAGCTCGAGCGCACGATCGGGCCCTCCGGTGAGCGCCCCTCGAACGGCTCGGCGATCTGGCTGGAGAGCCCCTGCCTGGGCCTGTGCGAGCAGGCTCCGGCGGTGCTGGTCACGAGAGCGGGGGAGACGCCCGGCGACCACTCGATCAGCAACGCCACCGCGGCGGACGTGTCGGCGGCGCTGGCCGGCACCAGCGAGCAGCGCACCGAGACGCTGGCACCGCAGACCGAGGGCGGCGGCGACGGCCTGCGGCTGCTGCACCGCGTCGGCACCGTCGATCCGGGCAGCCTGGACAGCTACCGCAGCGCGGGCGGGTACGAGGCGCTGCGAACCGCGTTCGACATCGGGCCGGCCGGGGTGATCCGCGAGGTGACCGACTCCAAGCTGCTGGGCCGCGGCGGCGCGGCCTTCCCGACCGGCCGCAAGTGGGATGCCGTCGGCCGAAACCCCTCCATGCCGCACTACATCGTCTGCAACGCCGACGAGTCCGAGCCCGGCACCTTCAAGGACCGGGTGGTGATCGAGAGCGACCCGTTCGCGCTGATCGAGGCGCTTACGATCGCCGGGTTCGCAACGGCCGCCGAGCACGGCTACATCTACCTGCGCGGCGAGTACCCGCTGGCCTGGGCGCGGCTCGAGCATGCGATCGAGCAGTGCCGGTCGCGGGGGCTGCTCGGCGACGACGTGATGGGCCGCGGCTTTCGCTTCGATGTCGAGCTGCGCAAGGGCGCCGGCGCGTACATCTGCGGCGAGGAGACCGCCCTGTTCAACTCGATCGAGGGGTACCGCGGCGAGCCGCGCAGCAAGCCGCCGTTCCCGGTCGACAAGGGCCTGTTCGCCAAGCCCACCGTCGTCAACAACGTCGAGAGCCTGCTGAACGTGCTCGGCATCCTGCACGACGGCGGCGCCGCGTTCGCCCGGATCGGCACCGAGCAGTCGACCGGCACGCGGCTGTTCTGCCTGGCCGGGTGCGTCGAGCGCCCCGGCCTGTACGAGGCGCCGTTCGGCGTCACGCTGCGCGAGGTGCTCGCGCTGGCCGGTGGTGTCCGCGACGGCAACGACCTCAAGGCCGTGCTGCTGGGCGGCGCGGCGGGCGGGTTCGTCGGCCCGGACATGCTCGACCTGGAGCTCTCGTTCGAGGCGACGCGCGAGGCCGGAGCGACGCTCGGCTCGGGCGTGGTGCTGGTGTTCGACCAGACCGTCGACCTGGTGCCGATCCTGCTTCGGATCGCCGCATTCTTCCGCGACGAGTCCTGCGGGCAGTGCGTCCCCTGCCGGGTCGGCACCGTTCGCCAGCAGGAGGCGCTGCTGCGCCTCGCGTCCGACCGGCCGCGCGGCAGCGTGGCCGACGAGACCGCGCTCCTGGCCGAGATCGCGCAGGCGATGCGTGACGCGTCCATCTGCGGTCTCGGGCAGACTGCCGCCAATGCGATCGATTCCGCCATCAACAGCCTTCGGGTATTCGAGCCGCAGGGAGCCTGAGTGAGCGTCGTCCCCGTCACCATCAGCCGCACCGTCGAGCTCGAGATCGACGGCGAGAGCGTCCGCGTCCGCGAGGGCGCGACCATCCTCGACGCCTGCCGCGCGCAGGGGCGCGACCAGCCGACGCTCTGCTACGGCGACACCCTGACCCCTGTCAACGCCTGCCGCGTGTGCGTGGTCGAGGTCGAGGGCTCGCGCGTGCTGGTGCCGAGCTGCGCGCGCAAGGCCGAGGAGGGCATGGTGGTCAGGACCGACACCGAGCGCGTCCGCCACAGCCGCAAGATGGTGCTGGAGTTCCTCGGATCCAGCGTCGACCTGACGACGGCGCCGAACGTGGACGGCTGGATGGAGGAGTACGAGGCAAAGCCCGAGCGGTACGGCCCGCCGGCGCCGCCCGCCCCGGAGGGCGCGCGCGACCGCGCCCAGGCCGGGCACCACCACGCCGGCGACGGCCAGACGGCCGCCACCGTCGCCCAGCCCGTCAAGGTGGACAACGAGAGCTACATCCGCGACTACGCGAAGTGCATCCTCTGCTACAAGTGCGTCGAGGGCTGCGGCACGGACTGGCAGAACACCTTCGCGATCGCGGTGGCCGGACGCGGGTTCGACGCGCGCATCTCGACCGAGTACGCGGCCCCGCTCCCCGACTCGGCATGCGTCTACTGCGGCAACTGCATCGCGGTCTGCCCGACCGGCGCGCTGATGTTCAAGAGCGAGCACGACATGCGCGAGGACGGCACCTGGGACGAGAGCGCGCAGACCGTGACCGAGACGATCTGCTCCTACTGCGGCGTCGGCTGCAGCCTGGAGCTGCACGTGCAGGACAACTCGATCGTGAAGGTCACCTCGCCGCTCGATCACGGGATCACGCGCGGCAACCTCTGCGTAAAGGGTCGGTTCGGCTACCAGTACGTGCAGAACCGCCCGGACGAGGAGTAGCTCGCGGGGGCTGCGCCCCAGACCGCCCGGGGCGGCGGGGGTAAAGTACGCCCGAACCCCGGAACGATCGGGGCAGGCACGTCGCGTGGAGGTTTGTGGTGGGGCTTCGAACTCGCCGGAGCGCCGGCCAGGAACTGGAGTTCGTCCTGGCCAGTCACGACTGGTCGGCGGGTGGCTCGCTCCGTGGCGAGGTGCTGGGCGCCGACGAACCGGTCACCATCACGGTCGTGCGGCTCGAGCGCTCTCCTTCGGCAACGCTCTCGTTCGGCGTCAGCGAATGCGAGGTGGAGCCGGTCGACGGCCGCGCCGAGTTCGAGCTGCCGCTGCCGGACTCGCTGCCGCCGGGATGGTCGGGCGAGCGGACGGGGCTCGGGTATGCGCTGCGGGCGCTCAGCGGCACGCGCCGCAACCGCCGGCATGGGGCCGTGCCGCTGGTGATCTCAGGCGGCGAGCAGGCGATCCACCAGAGCCACCACGCCGACCGCGTGATCGCGTCGCACCCGGGACGCCGGTTTCACCTGGAGCTGTCCGACGTCCGCCTGCAGGGCGGCGGCCACATCCAGTGCCGCGTGCACGCCGAGGAGGGGCTCGACGAGGGCAGCGTCGTGGTCGTGGCCCGCTTCGAGGAGGCGTGGCGTACGAACCTGCGGATCCGCAACCGCCGGCACCCGCCGCTGTGGCGCAGCCGGTCGCTGTGGCAGGAGCAGGCCACGGTCGAGCTGGGCGTGGACCGGCGCTGGTATCCGTGCAGCTTCGACATCCCGGCGGGGCTGCCGCCAGCCGTCGAGGCCCGCACGCTGGCCTGGCGGTACGAGATCGACGCACGGCGCGCGCCGCGGCGGGGCGTGGCGGATCGCGCCGCGCTGACGCCGCTGCGGTTCGATCTCGCTCAGCCGCCGTCCGCGTAGCGCACGATCAGCTGGTCGGTCAGCCACTCCACGGGTGCCCGGTCATCGGTCAGCGGGTCGGTCGACGGCGCCTGCGGTTGCAGCCCCTCGGCGAGGTCGGCGGCGGGGTCGAGCGCGGGCGCGGCGGCGGCCAGGCGCGCGCGCAGCTGGGCAGCCGAGACCGGCCGCGTGAACCCGGCCACGATCTCGTTGAAGCCACCCACCCGCCAGCGGTAGACCCTGGGGAAGACCGTGGCCATGGTGCCCGCGATCGCGCTGGGCAGGCGCTCGTCGCCGGGGATCGTGCCGACGTTGGCCATCACCATCCCGCCCGGCCGCAGCCGCTCGTCCGCCAGCCGCCAG
>DASUHV010000051.1:0-2010 GCA_036273355.1 Gaiellales bacterium | reverse complement strand
CGGCAGGCCGGCGACGGCCAGGTCCAACCGTCCGTCCGTGACGTCGCCGACGGCCTGCCGCGCCGGAGCCGTCTCGGGCACCACCTCGACGTCCGGGAACCGCGCGGCGAACCGGGTGACCGTCTCGGCCAGCCGCAGCGGAAGCGGGCCGGGCGGGTAGCCGACGTGGAGCCGGCCGTGCGACCCCTCGCCGGCCTGGCGGGCCGCACGGGCCGCGGCCTCCGCCTGGCGCAGCGTCCGGCGCGCTTCGTCGAGGAAGGTGACGCCGGCGGCCGTCAACGTCACGGACTGACGGTTGCGGCGGAGCAGGTCGACGCCGAGTTCGATCTCGAGCTTGCGCACCTGCTGGCTCACCGCCGGCTGGGCGACGTGTAGCAACTCGGCGGCGCGGTGGAAGTTCAGCTCCTCGGCGACCGCGATGAAATACCTGAGGCGGCGCAGCTCCACGTCCATACTCCGTGGGTGGTCGTGCATGGAGATCGTGGCCACTTTCGCATCCACGCGCCGGCCTGCTGGGCTGGATTCCGGATCATGTGATCACGAACGTGTGTTGGCAGTGCGGCGCTCACCCGCCAGGCTAGGAAACCGGAACCGAAGCGGTCAGGAGGCCCACTCCGATGGAGCGATCGGATCAGTCGAAATCGTGGGAAGCGCTGTTTCGGGGGCGGGGGCGGTCCAGGCAGGACGCGCACCGCCACCCCGCCGCACACCTCGCGATGCTGTGGGAGATCTGGCGCTTCGCCGCCATCGAGGTCGAGATCGCGTTCGACGAGTGGTGCCAGGCGTCTGAGGTCAGAAGCGACGTGGCGTATGCCATCTACGTCGATGCTCTTCGACGTGAGGGCGAGGCGGCCGACCAGCTCGCCGCACGATTCGGCTCGGGACACTCGGTCGCGGCGTAGCCGCCCTTGGTCACGGGCGGAGGCTGGCGCAGTTCGTGAGCTGCATGGTGGGACCGCACCGTTCCAGGATTCGGACCCGCGGCCGCTGGTGCTGCCACGAAAGCTGCAGCAACACCCAGGCGACGTTGTTTTGGAACGTCTGCTCCACGAGCCGGTGGGCTCCGTTGACGCGATGCACGAGGTAGTAGCGGCCAGCAGGGAGGCCGGTGATGTCGATGTACTGACCCTCCAGGTTGGCCGCATAATCGTCCCCGTAGCCGACCGAGATTCCTTCGCGTACGGCGAGCAGGTGCGGCTTCCAGAATCCGCAGTTGGTCTTGAAGACAGCGTTGCGGGGCGCACCCGGGAGGCCGGCCCCGAGGTATCGGTCGCCGAGGCAGAACCCGCTCTTCACGTCTCGGCCGACGACTTGATGGTCGCCGTATCTGCGTAGCGAATAGGTCATGAATGGTTCCAGGTGCCAGTGCTGGTGGTCGGGCGAGACGACGTAGTGCAGACGCCCGGCTCCCGAAAACTCCTGCGTCGCTCCGCTGCTCAGCTCGACCAGCTGGGTGGCATGCATCGTGGGCTCGTCCGCGGAGCGCTGTCCGCGGACCACCAGCGGCCCCGCTCCCACGTTCGTGGCCGCCGCCGCGAAGCCCAGCCGCCACCGGCTCTGAGCCTTCGACACGCCCAGGTCCCACGGCGTCTCCTGCCGCAGGTCAGGAAGCAGCTGCACGGCCCCGGATCGCGGGGCATGCTCCTGGAGCAGCTTCGCGAACACGATGTAGTTGTCGACGTAGTGTCCTGTGGCGCTGTCGAAGGCCCCGTCGCAGGTGATCAGCCGCAGCGTCGGCTGCGTCGTCCGCTTGTAGACCAGTCGTGTGGGGAAGCGCGTCTTCGGCACCGCTCTGGTTCCGGTGACCACGAACCGGACAACCGAGCCTCCCTTGACGACGACGCTGATCACGTCGCCACGCTGCAGAGCGCGCAGCCGGAAGAAGATGCCCGGCCCCGATACGGCGTCGAAGTGACCGGCTATCACCGCCGCGCCGCGCTCTCCCGGTTCCGGCCCCGGCCTGAACCAGCCGGTCGTGTGGAAGCTGGTCGGCACCTCGAGCGTCCCGTC
>DASUHV010000050.1:0-6902 GCA_036273355.1 Gaiellales bacterium | reverse complement strand
CAGCAGCAGCTCGCGGCCCTGGTCCGTCCCGGACACGCCGCCACCCACGCACAGGGGCACGTCGACCGTCTCGGCCGCCCGCTCGACCGCGCGCAGGAGCGCCGTCCAGCTCTCCTCGCCTGCGGCGATGTTCAGCCACACAATCTCATCGGCGCCGTCCGCGGCGTAGCGCGTCGCCGCGTCGACCGGGTCGCCGCAGTCGCGCAGCGACTCGAAGTTGATGCCCTTGACCAGCCGGCCGCCGCGGACGTCGAGGCAGGGGATGACGCGCTTACGCAGCAAGCCACCGCTCCAGCACCCGGCGGCCGTCGGACGCGCTCTTCTCCGGGTGGAACTGGACGCCGCTGAGCCGGCCCGCCCGTACGACCGTCGGCACCTGGCGGCCGTCGATCGCGGTGCGGGCGGCCACCAGCCGGTCGTCGCAGTCGACCGCGAACGAGTGCGCGAAGTAGCAGACCGCCGGCGGCCCGTCGCCGACCACGTCGTTCCATCCCATGTGCGGCACCCGCTCGGCCCAGTCGATCTCGATCACGTTCCCATCCAGCAGGCCCAGGCAGCCGACGTCGCCCTCGTCGCTGTGCCCGAACAGCAGCTGCATGCCCAGGCAGACGCCCATCAGCGGCGCGGTCGACGCGGCCAGGGCGCGGTCGAGCCCGCGGCCGCGCAGCGCCGTCATCGCCGGAGCCGCCGCGCCGACGCCGGGCAGCACCAGCCGCTCGGCGCCGGCCAGCACGGCGGGATCGCCGCTCACCTGCACCGTCGCCCCCAGCCGCTCGAACGCGGCCCGCAGGGAGCGCAGGTTGCCGGCGCCGTAGTCGATCAGCGTGACCGTGGTCAGATCGCCCCCTTCGTGCTCGGCAGCGACCCGGCCCGGCCGGGGTCGACCGCGACCGCCTGGCGCAGCGCCAGCGCGAGGGCCTTGAAGGCCGCCTCGACCAGGTGGTGGTCGTCGTCGCCGTGCCCCTGGAGGTGGATCGCCAGGCGTCCGGCTCGTGACAGCGAGTCGAAGAAGTGCGGCACCGTGCTCGACGGCAGACCGCCCACGCGCACGTCACGCAGCGGCAGGTCGACCGCGGCGTGCCCGCGACCGCCCAGGTCGACGATCGCGTGGCAGAGCGCCTCGTCCAGCGGCGCCCGCGCGTCGCCGTAGCGCACGATCCCGGCGCGATCGCCGAGCGCGCGGTCGAGCGCCGTTCCCAGGGCGATCGCCACGTCCTCGACCGTGTGGTGCTCGTCCACCCACAGGTCGCCGAGGCAGCTGAGCCGCAGGTCGGTGAGCGAGTGGAAGGCGAGCGCCGTCAGCATGTGGTCGAGGAACCCGATCCCGGTCGCGATCTGGCTGCGGCCGCTGCCCTCCAGCGACCACTCGACCTCGATGCGGGTCTCTCGCGTCGACCGCTCCACGCGCCCGGTGCGCTCGCCGGCGGCTGCCGGAGCCGGCGCCGCCAGTCCCAGCGCCTCCAGCACCTGGTCGTTCTGGGCCGAAGAGCCGATCGTGATCCGCAGGCAGGTGGGCAGCGCGTCGAACGTGCGAACGACGATCCCTGCGCTCAGCAGGCGCGAGATCCACGGCTCGATGGGCTCTCCCAGGTCGGCGAACAGGAAGTTCGCGGACGACGGGGAGATCTGCCAGCCCAGGCCGGACAGCGCCAGGCGCATCCGCTCCCGCTCGGCCACCGTCTCGGCAACGTCGGCCTCCATCAGGCTGCGATCCTCGGTCAGCGCCCGCACGGCCAGGGCGTCGGAGAAGCTGGAGATGCTCCCGGGAGGCCGGATCGCCTCGAGCTTGCGCGCGATCGCAGGCGGCGCCAGCAGGTAGCCGACGCGGGCGCCGGCCAGGGCGAACGCCTTGGACAGCGTGCGCACGACCACCACGTCGTCGCGCTCGCGCACCAGCCCGGACAGGTCGGTGCCGCCGAACTCGATGTAGGCCTGGTCGATCACGACCAGACCGCCGCCTCGGGCGGGCACGTCGCCCGGCGAGTCCTCGCCGGTGGGGTTGTGGGGCGAGCAGACCCAGGTCAGGCGCACGCCCTCGGGCCGATCGGCGAGCACGCCGCCGGCCAGCGCGGTGGCACCTTCGTAGAGGCCGTAGCAGGGCTGCCGCGCGTAGGCCGTGTCGCCGCGCGACAGCGCCAGGAGCGCACACAGGGTGAGCCCCTCGTCGGCGCCGGCCGTGGCCACGATCTGGTCGGCCGGGAAGCCCGTGTACTCCGAGATCGCCTCGCGCAGCCGCAGGTAGCTCGAGTCGGGATAGCGGTTGACCGCGACGCTCGCCAGCCAGGCGGCCGAGCCCGCGTACCACGCCGGCGGCCGCGGCTGGGTGTTCTGGTCGAGCCGGATCACCGGGGTGCCGGGCGGGATCCGCTGCTCCCAGCCCTCCTGCCAGCGGTACGGCTCGACGTCCGCCAGATCCTCCCTGATCATCACGGGACGAGGTTCTCGATCGGCAGGACGAGGATGCTGGAGGCACCGGCGCCGCGCAGCGGGCCCAGCAGCTCCACCACCTGCTGGCGGTCGACCACGGCGTGCACCGCGTGCATGCCGGTGCGGGCCAGCGGCAGCACCGTCGGCGACTCCAGTCCCGGCAGCAGGTCGATCACGACCTGCAGCGCGCTGTCCGGCGCGTTCAGCATCAGGTAGCGCTTCCCGCGGGCCGCGATCACGCTCTCCATCACCGTCGCCAGCGACTGCGCGATCGCCTGCTGGCGCTCGTCGAGTCCCGGCCGGGCCAGCAGCACCGCCTCCGACTCGAGCACCGTATCGACCGCGCGCAGCCCGTTCTGGCGCAGCGTCTCGCCGCTGGACACGAGGTCGCAGACGGCCTCGGCCGCGTCCAGGCGGGGCGCCAGCTCGACCGAGCCGTGGATCGCGACCACCTGCACGTCGACGCCCGCATCGGCGAAGAAGCGGCGCGTCGTCGCCGGGTAGGCGGTGGCCACCCGGCAGCCGTCCAGGTCGGCCGCCCGTTGCACCGGCGAGGCGTTGGCAACGGCGAGCTCCAGCCGGCAGCGGCCGAAGCCCAGCGGCAGCAGCTCCAGGGCATCCGTGCTTGACTCGATCAGCAGGTTGCGCCCGGCAACGGCCGTCTCCACGGCGCCGTCCGCCGCCCACGCCGGGATGTCGTCGGAGCGCGCGAAGAGCACCTCGATGTCCCACTGCGAGCAGTGCTGGTAGAGGGCGCGGCCGTTCACCTCGACCTCGACGCCGGCGGCGCGCGCCAGCTCGACGGCGGGGGCATGCATGCGGCCCTTCGAGGGCAGCGCCAGGCGGAACGGCCGGCTCATCGCCGCGTTCCCATGCGGTCCAGCACCAGCCGGTAGCCGCCTTCGCCGTGGTTCAGCCAGTGGGCGACCCGGGTGACGGTCGCGGTGGACGCGTGCAACTGCGACGCCACGCGGGCGTAGGGCGTCCCGGCGTAGACCATGCGCGCCGCCTGCCAGCGGTGCGACAGCGACTCGAGCTCGTGCAGGGAGCAGATGTCGCGCAGGAACGCCGCCGCCTCGTCGCGCGTGCGCAGCTCGAGCAGCGCGTCGCAGAGGTCGTCGATGTTCGAGTCCCGCCAATCTTCTGCCATCGTGCTAGCATTTTAGCATGCTAAACCGCGATAACGGCACCGGCATAGGCGTGGTGCCGGCGATTGACCTGCTCGACGGTCAGGTGGTGCGGCTGCGCCAGGGGCGCTACGACCAGGTGACGGAGTACCCGGTCGATCCTGACCGGGTGGCGGCCACCTACGCCGAGCAGGGCGCGACCCTGCTGCACGTGATCGACCTCTCCGCCGCCCGCGACGGCGTGCGCCCGCCCGCCCACGCCGCGGCAATCCGGCGGCTGGTGGGCGACTCCGGCATGGCCGTCCAGGTGGGGGGCGGCATCCGCGACGAGCGTGCGCTCCTGGATGCGCTCGAGCTGGGGGTGGCGCGCGTGCTGGTGGGCACGCTGGCGGCGGCGCAGCCGCAGCTGGTGGGGCGGCTGGCCCGTGACACCGCCCGCGTGGCGGTGGCCGCCGACGTGCGCGAGGGAACGGTGCGGGCGGCGGGCTGGCTGGAGGACACCGGGGTCGCGGCCGAGACCTTCGTCCGGTCGCTGGCCGACGCCGGCGTGCGCGACTTCCTGGTCACCGCGATCGAGCGGGACGGAACCGGTGACGGGCCCGACACCGCGCTCCTGGCGCGCCTGCGGCCACGCGTGCCGGGCCTGCTGATGGCCGCCGGCGGGATCGGGTCGGCCGTCGACGTGGCCGCGGTGGCCGCAGCCGGTGCCGACTGCGCCGTGATCGGCCGCGCCCTCTACGACGGCTCTTTGACCCTGTTGGAGGCCTCGGCCTCGGCCCGCAGCTCGCCCACCGACAGGCCCTCGTAGCTGAGGAAGAAGAAGCCGATGCCGACGCCCAGCACCGCCTCGATCAGCTGCAGGCCGATCGAGAACGTGATGGCGAGGTTGGTGGGCACGTTGTAGACCTGCAGCGCGGTGTACGTGGCGCCCTGGAACACGACCAGGTTGCCGGGCACGATCGGGAACAGGCCGACCAGGTTCGACGCCAGGAACACCAGCGCCGCCGCCCCGATGCCCTTCTCGATGCCGTAGGCCTCGAGCGCCCACAGGATGCCGACCATCTGCGCCAGCCAGGACATCGTGGACGTGAACAGCGCCCACAGCAGCAGCCGCGGCCGCCGGAACAGCGCCTGGCCCTGGCGCAGCGCCATCGGCAGGGCGCCCAGGCTGATGCCGAGCAGGTGCCACCAGCGCTCGACGATGTCCGACTCCGTCGGCACGTTGCCGCGGCGGTAGCGCGCCCACACCTCGATCGCACACGCGGCCACGGCGATCACCAGCACCACGCCGATCAGCACCAGCAGCAGGTTCACCGCCCAACCGGGCACCGACACGAAGACCGTGACGCCCACCAGCACGGCGATCAGCGTCACCCCCGACAGCAGCTGCTCGGTGACCAGGGTGCCGACCATGGTCGGCAGCGGCACGTCGACGCCGCGCGCGCTCAGCTTGCGCCGCAGCACCGAGATCCGCGCCACCTCGCCCAGGCGCGCGAACAGCACCGTGTTCAGCAGGAAGCCGATGAAGATGGCCGGCACCACCTCTGAGAAGTGCACGTTCAGGCGGCCGTCGGGCCCTCCATCGGCTCCGGGGATGCCCTCGACCGCGTCCAGCGAGGCCTTCCAGGTGAGGCCCTTGGCGGCCACCGAGACCAGGTTTGCGGCCAGCGCCGCGAACACGAGCGTGGGACTGGCGTCGGTGATCACGCCGCCCAGCGCCTTCAGGTCGAGCTTGGTGGACAGGATCAGCACGCCGCAGACCACGGCCGCGGCCACCAGCATCGCCCTCAGCGCCATGCGCCGGCGCGGGCGCAGCTCTCCGGCCAGCTCGGAGATGGTCACGAACTGGATGCCCTGCTCCTTGCCGGCCTCGAGGATCAGCGGCAGCGCCTGCACGGTCTGCGACCGGTCGTCGTCGTTGCCGGAGCCGTCGGCGTCGTGCAGGAGCAGGATCGCCCCGGGATAGAGCCGAGACACGCTGCGGTCGACGATCCGCTCGATGCCGGGCTTGGCCGTGTCCCAGACGCCCGCCGTCCAGCCCACCACGCGGTAGCCGAGGCGGCGCGCGACCGGTACCAGGAAGGGGCTGCGAAAGCCGTGAGGGGCGCGGAACAGCGGCGCCGGGGCGGCGCCGGTCGCACCAACGACCGCCTCGTCCAGCGCGCGCAGCTGGTGGGCGATCCCGGTCGGCCCCTCGAAGGTGAGCAGCCGGTGGTCGTCGCCGTGGCTCGCGAGCTCGTGGCCCTCGGCCACGATCCGGCGGGCGATCTCGGGGTGGGCGCGCACCTGGCGCCCCAGCGCGAAGAAGGTGGCGCGCACGCCGGCCTCCGCCAGCGCGTCCAGGATCGGCGGCGTGAACTCGGCGCTGGGCCCGTCGTCGAAGGTGATCGCCGCCTTCGGCGCCAGCACCCGGCCGCCGCCGATGACGCGGCCGAACAGCGGGTTGTTGGGCGTGAACGCCGCCCAGGCCAGCACCAGCGCCGTGAGCACCGCCGCGGCGAACACGAGGTCGCCGAACAGCCCGCCGAGGGCCACGGCCAGCACCGCCGCGCCTGTAAGCCAGACGGCGGCGAGCGCTACGAAGAGGCTGATGACTTGGCGCTTGCCCATGCCGGTCGTCGTCCTGCCGTCAGATCGGCATAGTAGTTCTCGAGCTGCGCGCCGACCTTTGGCCAGGCGTAGCGCTCGAGCGCTGTCCTGCGCCCCTCGGCCGCCATCCGCTCCCGCCCGGCGTCGTCGTCCAGCAGCCGTGCCAGAGCCGTGGCGAACCGCTCCGCCGACCTGGCCGGGTGCACCAGGTAGCCCTGGCGCCCGTCCTCCATCAGCAGCTGGAAGCCGCTGATGCGGCTGGCGGCCACCGCCCGGCCGCAGCTCATGGCCTCCAGCAGCACCATCCCGAACGAGGCGCGATCGCACGGCGTGCAGAAGACGTCGCCGGTGACCAGGTAGTTGGGGCGGCTGCGGTTGAGGCGGCCTGCGAAGTGGACGTAGGGCCGCGCGGCGTCGCTGACCATTCGCTCGTAGTACGGGCGCAGCGGGCCGTCGCCGACCACGATCAGGCGCACCGCCGGCCCGCGCTCGGCGAACAGCAGCTGGTGGGCCTGGATCATGGTGTCCACCCCGTTGCGGGGATCGAACCGGCCCACGAACACGATCGAGCGGTGGTCGCCCATCAGCTCGGCCACGGGCTCCGCGTCTGGCGAGAAATGGTTGGTGTCGATGCCGTTGGGGATCACGTCGTAGGCGTAGGGAAAGTAGGGGGTGAGCGAGCCGATGCAGGCCTCGCTGACGCACACACGGCCGTCCAGCCGCTCGATCGCGGGCCGGATCAGCTCGGCCTGGATATCC
>DASUHV010000049.1:0-12727 GCA_036273355.1 Gaiellales bacterium | reverse complement strand
GCTCGATCAGGTCCTCCAGGATCTTGTGGAAGTCGGGGTCGAGATGGCCCAGCATCGGCCGCTGCATGGCCTCGAGCACGCGCGGGTCGATGTTGGACGGGCCCGGACCGCACAGCAGGCGCTCGGGCGGGTTGAGTGGTGCAGGCAGGTCGCTCATCGCACGATTCTCCACCACCTTCGCTCGATCCGCCAGTGAAGAGAGTGCTACGACGCTGAAGCGAATGGCTAAGCGTCGTCAGCCGGCGTAGGCCCGCGCGGCCTCGACCAGGTCCTCGAATGGGCGCAGAAACCGCTCGTCGTGGCGCCACATCAGCTCGTTGTGCCACTGCATGCCGGCCGCCCAGCCGCGGCCGTCGACGCGCTCGATCGTCTCGATCACGCCGTCCTCGCCGCGGGCGGTGGCGCGCATGATGCCGCCGGTGGTGGCAACGCACTGGTGGTGGTACGAGTTGACGCGCGGCTCGCCGCCCGCCAGCCAGCGCTCGACCGCCGAGCCCGGCTCCGTCTGCACCGTGTGCCAGTGCTCACCGGGCGGCTCCAGCGCCAGGTCGCGCCAGCTGCGCCGGTGCTGGATGGCGCCCGCGTGCATGGTCTCGACGTCCTGGGTGAGCGTGCCGCCGTCGGCCACGGCCATCACCTGGATGCCCCGGCAGATGCCCATCACCGGCATCCCCCGTGCGTAGGCGCGGCGCACCAGCTCCAGCTCGAAGGCGTCCTCGACCTGGTCGCCGGGCTTGGTCAGCTCGTGCGCATCGTGGCCGTAGTGGCTGGGGTGCACGTCGGCGCCGCCGCACAGCTGCAGGCCGTCCACCATGTCCAGGAGCTGGTCGATGGCCTCGGCCGGGGTGGCCCGCGGCAGCACCACCGGCACGGCGCCGAACTGCTGCAGCGGTGCCCGCAGCGAGGGCTCCACCTCGAGCAGCATCGGGTCCTGCAGCTCGATCGTGTAGCCGATCACCGGTCGCCCGGCGTCGCCGTTCAGCGCAGCCATGCGCGTACGAGCGCGTTCGCGAAGCCCATGCCGTAGCGGAAGTGGGCCGGCTTCTTGCTGACCCCGGAGATGCGCTGGGTGATCGTCACCGGCACCTCCATCGAGCGCAGCCCCTTCTTCGACGCCTCCACGATGAACTCCGAGTTGTGAAACTGGTCCTGGCGGAACTCGAGGCCGCGCAGCGCCTCGGTGCGCACCGCCCGGTAGCCGCAGGCCGGGTCGGTGACCTTGCTCCAGGTCAGGAGCGACAGCAGCTGGGCGAACAGCTTCACGCCCAGCTCGCGGGCGGCGTGGTTGGGGTCGGCCTCGCCCAGCACCCGCGAGCCGCCCACCACGTCGGCCTCGCCGGCGACGATCGGGCCCACCAGCCGCGACAGCTCGGACGGCTGGTGCTGCCCGTCTGCGTCCATGGTGACGACGATCTCGGCGCCGGTCACCAGCGCCAGCCGGTACCCGGTGCGAAGCGCCGCGCCCTGGCCGCGGTTCATGGGCAGCCGGATCGCGGCCGCGCCGGCAGCGCGCGCGGCCTCGGTGGTGCGGTCGTTCGACCCGTCGTCGATCACGATCGCGTGCAGCGGCAGGTCGCAGACCCGTTCCGGCAGCGCGCCCAGCACGTGGTGGATGTTCTCGGACTCGTTGTAGGCGGGGATCACCACCGCGATGCCGCCGGAGAAGATCTCCGGATGGCCGTACTGCTCGAACTGCTCCAGCGCCAGGTTCTCGATCAGCCGCGTCAGGTCGCGCCGCGACCGCTCCTGGCGGCCCGACAGCGAGAACGCGAACAGGTAGAGGATGCCGACCGCGAGCACGGTCGCGCCCAGCACCTGGCGCCCGCCGCCGCGCTTGAAGCTGAACTCGTCGAAGCCCCACCCGATCAGGTCGGGCAGCGCCGACAGCACCAGCAGCGGCAGCACGAACACCACGAACCGCACCAGCAGGTCGCCGTTTCCAATCTTGCCCTGCCGGTAGCTGCGAATCGTCAGCGCGGCGAACACCACCGCGACGATCAGACCCGCCGTGCGAAGCGGCGTCAGCGGCACGAGCGGCCTACTTCACCCGCTCGGGCAGCGGCGCCTTCCACAGCGTGCTGGGGTCGATCCCCTCGGCGATCACGCGGCCCTTGTGGCGCTGGATCGTGTGCAGCACCGACTCGATCAGCGTCTCGGACAGGAGCGTCGGCTTCAGGCCCAGCGACGGCAGCTTGGTGTGCACCGGGTTGTAGTAGTGCTCCTCCAGCTCGACGCGTGGGTTGGTCACGTTCTCGACGGTCACCTCGACGCCGATCTCGCCGCCGGCGTGGCGCACCTTCTCGGCCAGCCCGGCCACCGTGAACGACTCGGTGAACTGGTTGTAGACGCGGAACTCGCCCGGGTCGGCCGGGTTGTCGGCGGTCAGCTCGACGCACTGGATCGTGTCCACGATGTTCAGCGTGCCGCGAGTCTGGCCGCCCTTGCCGTAGACCGTCAGCGGGTGGCCGATCATGGCCTGTACGCAGAAGCGGTTGAGCGCGGTGCCGAAGGCCTGGTCGTAGTCAAAGCGCGTGACCAGCCGCTCGTCCAGCTTCGTCTCCGGCGTCTCGATGCCGTAGACGACGCCCTGGTTGAGGTCGGTGGCGCGGATGCCCCAGATCCGGCAGGCGAAGTGGATGTTGTGGCTGTCGTGCACCTTGGACAGGTGGTAGAACGAGCCCGGCACCTTCGGGAAGGGCAGGATGTCCCTGCGCCCCTTGTGCTCGATCTCGATGTAGCCCTCTTCGATGTCGATGTTGGGCGTGCCGTACTCGCCCATCGTTCCCAGCTTGACGAGGTGCGCATCGGGCGTGTGCTCGCGCATCGCCCACAGCAGCTTGAGCGTGCCGATCACGTTGGCCTGCTGGGTGATCACCGCGTGGTCGACGCTCTGCATCGACCAGGGGGCGCTGGGCTGCTCGCCGTAGTGGATGATCGTGTCGGGCATGAAGTCGCGAACCGTGTCCGCGATGAAGGTGCCCTCGGAGATGTCGCCGATGTGGGATTCGATCCGCTTGCCGGACACCTCGTGCCAGGCGGAGATGCGGTCGTCCAGCGACGCGATCGGGGTCAGCGAATCGGTGCCGGCCTGCTCGTGCCAGCGCCGGCGGGCGAAGTTGTCGACCACCGCCACATCGTGGCCCTTGCCCGAAAAGCGCATGGCCGTCGGCCATCCCAGATAGCCGTCGCCGCCCAAAATCAGTACACGCATCCGCTGCTCTCCCAGGGTCGATATCGCTGCATGACTACGTCCACAGCCGTAACGGCGGGATTCTCCCACACGCCGTCATAGCGCGGGGGAGGTTAGCGGCCTAGCCGGATGATCGTGGCCGGTAGACCTGGACGTCGACCGCGTGGTGGAGGAAACCGGCGTGGCAGCTGGTGACCTTGACCAGGGAGCTCCCGGGTGCCGCCCCCGGCAGTATCACCCAGTCGACGCCCGCCGGCACGTGACCGTGCGCGATCTCGCGGACCTGGGCGGCGCGCTGGCCCTGGCCCTCGATGGTCGAGAAGATGTTGCGGTAGCGAACCTGCGAGGGTGGGTCGCGGTAGAACAGCCAGGCGCCGGTGCTGCGGAACACCGCGGTGTTCATCACCAGGGTTGCCTGTCGGTGCATGCCCGCAACGGCGACCACGTCGCCTGGGCCCATCGGCGCTCCTCCCCGGCAGTGCAGCCCGCGGGTCTCAGCGCTCCTGAAGGCACGGGCCAGGCCGATCGACGTCAGCACCGTCGAGGTGCAGGCGGCCGCTATCACGACCACCGCCAGCACGATCGCGAGCCTGCGCGACATCCGCGACAGCACCGCATCCGCCGTCCAACCGGCCGGCATGGCCAGCGCCAGCACGAAGAACGGGAGGTACCGCTGCAGCTTGACGACGGGTGCCACCCCGGCCAGGCTGTGGCCGGGCATCAAACCGGTGAGCAGGCAGATCACCGCGGGCACCGCCACCAGCGGCACCAGCGCGCCCAGGTCGATGCCGGCGGGGCGGGTGCGAAGCATCCAGACCATGCCGATCAGCCCGATCGGCAGCACCACGCCCATCGCCACCAGCGCCTGCGAGGCGGTCACGCTGGTGAGCGGCTGGTGAGGAGCGAACCCACCCAGCCGCACGTAGTTGAGGGCGACCCGGCCCAGCCAGGGCGCGACCACGATGGCCGCAACCGCCACCGCGATCGCAGCGTGCCTGACCGGGATCCGCCTCCGCACCGCCACCGGGCCGCAGACGAGCACCGTCACGACGGCGGCGACCGGCCCGATCAGCAACAGGCAGCCGGCGAGCGCCCCGGCGGCCGCGGCATCGCGCATGCGCCGCCCTGCGACAGCGCGCAGCGCGAACCAGACGGTCAGCGGGAACAGCGCCAGCGCGAGGTCGCGTGGCAGGATGGCGGGCAGGTCGGCCAGCGCCGGGGTCACCGCCGGACCGACCAGGAAGTCTCCGTGCACGAGCCCGTAGCGGCCGGCCGAGACGATCGCGACGGGGTGGTGCACCCAGATCCAGCCGACGCCCCCGGCCAGCGAGGCGAACCCCACCGCCCAGGTCGCCGGGCCGTCCCGCAGGCCCAGCTCGCGCGCCAGCAGCCACGTGCCCAGCGCCATCGACCCGACGGCGAACGCCTGCAGCGCCCAGTACACCTCGACCATGCCGCCCGGCAGCAGCTCCAGCCAGGCCGCCAGCGCGTGGTACAGCCACGGGTAGCTGTTCGGCACGTGGGCGTACACGCCGCTGGGCTCGGGCAGGCCGCCGACCAGCTGCCGGATCCATCCTTCGTGCCACTGCATGTCGGTGATGGGCACGACGGCGGACGGCCCCCAGATCAACGGCAGCACGGAAAGTGCGAGTGCGACAGCCGCCACCAGCACCACCGGCCGGCGCACGTTGGGGAAGGTGCGCCAGGTCCGTGTGCGAGCCGCGACGACGACCGTGCCGACCACCACGATCACCGCCATCAGCGTGCGATGGCCGAGCCAGGAGACGCCCAGCACCGGCTGCCACAGGGTCGACCAGGCTACGGCCAGCATCGCCACCACGCCCCAGGCCAGCCGCTGGGCAGGCGGCCGGGCCGGCGCCAGCGCGCAGCCCGCGATCCACACCACCAGCATGCCCACGGCGGCGCCTGCCAGCCCCAGAACGGTGTGGGACGCCCCTGTCGACAGCGAGATGATCACCGGGGGCTGAGGGGTATGGCGCTCGGCACCACGGGGTCATTCTCCCACAGCCGTCAGACCGCGTCGTCGATAGACTCCCGCGCCGATGTCCTCCCGTCTCGAACCGGCCGCGCTGCTCGTGGCACCGGCCGTTCTGGTGGCGGCCCGGCTGGCCGGCATCGATGCGCTGGCGGTGTGGTGCGCATTCGTGGTCTGCGTGATGCTGCCGGGGTGGGGCGCCATGCGGCTGCTGCGGGTCGAGCGCGGGCTGGGGCTGTCCGGCGCGGCCGTGGTCTCGACCGCGCTGGGCCTTGCGATCTGGATCGCTCCGCTGGCGGCCGCCTTCGTCGTGCATCTGCCGCTGACCGCGCCGCTCGTGGCGGTGCTGATCGCGGGGGTGGTGCTGTGCGGCGTGGCCGTGACCCGGCCGCTGCTGTTCGACCGGGTGTCGGTCTGGGAGGCGCTGGCCGGGGCGCTCGCCGCCGGCCTGTTCGCGTTCGTCTCCTGGCGGATCTCGACCGGGGTGATCTCGGATGCCCTCTTCCACGTGGGCCGCATGCGCAAGCTCGAGGACATCGGCTCGCTGTCCCTGACGGCGATCTCGTCCTACAAGGACGGCGCGCCCCACGCCGGCTACGCCTTCCCGCTGCTGCACGCGGCGTTCGCCGGCGTCGCCGACCTGGCCGGCGTCGACGTCGCAACGGCGTTCATCTACCTGCAGCCGCTGTGTGCGCTGCTGACGATGTTGGGCGCGTTCGCGGTCGCCCGGTCGCTGACGGGCTGGCGCACGGCCGGCTACCTGGCGGCCGCGGTGCTGGCGTGGGATCTGGTGACGCTCATCAACGGACTCATCCAGCAGGTCAACCAGCCGCCGGTGTTCACCTTCTTCGTGCTGACGCCGGCCGCGCTGCTGCTGTTCGTCGGGGCCATGCGCGGCTCCCGCTCGGCCGCGTGGTCGGCGATGGCGGCGGTGGCGGTGATCGCGCTGGTGCATCCCACCTACGCGGTGCCCTGCCTTGCGATCGCTGCCGGCATCGCGCTCGGCTCCTGGCGCGCCCACATGCGGATGCCGCCGGTGGCGCTGGAGGCGCTGGCCGCGTCGTTTCTGGCCAGCGCCGCGGTGGCGGCCTGGATCTGGTGGGTGGCGATCCGCGGCGGGGAGCGGCGCGCGATCATCACCCACTCCGACGAGTTCCTGCACCACGGCGCCCGCGCCATCCTGATGTACCCGTGGGCGCCGGTGTTCGGGCGCGGCTACGTGCTGGTGGCGATCCTGTGCCTGATCCTGCTGGTGCGCTTCCGCGACCTCCTGCCGGCGGCCGGTGCGATGCTCGCGCCGCTGACGCTGCTGCTGCTGCCGGGGTTGAGCACCGCCGTGCTGGCGGTCACCGGCATGGGCCAGTTCCACCGCTTCTGGCAGGTGCTGCCGTGGCCGCTCGTCCTGGGCGCGGGGGCGTGCGTCGCCGCGGGCCTGCTGGGAGTGCGCCGCGGCCTGGCGGTGGCGCTGGTGTTGGCGGTGGTCCTGAATCAGGCGCGCGAACACGGGTCGTTCTGGCGCCTGCCCACCAGCGTCGTCGTGGTGGCGGCGCTGCTCGCGGTGGTGGTGGCGCTGTGGCTGCGGCCGCGGCGCATGGTCGAGAGCGGGCCCTGGTGGCTGGCCTCGCTGCTGGTCGCGGCCGTGATGGTGGGGCCGGTCGTGCATGGGGTGTCGCGGGTGGCCGACGAGGCCCGCGACGGCCCGTACCGCGCGCCCAGGGCCGACCTCGCAACCGTCCTGACGCCGGACGTGTGGCGCTACTTCCGCGCACAGCCCGGCCCGCCGCCGGTGGTGCTGGGCGAGGAGCACCGCGTGTTCGAGCTGCTCGCCTACGCCGACGTGTACGCGGCCGCTCTGCCAGAGGCGCGCTCCCGGGCCGAGCCGAAGGAGAACACCCAGGCCCGCCGGCAGCTGGAGCAGACCTTCTTCGACCCGGACACCAGCAGCGCACGGCGAACGCAGATCCTGAAGCAGCTGGACGTCGACTACGTGCTGCTCGACACCAAGGGGCAGGCCAACGTGGCGCCGCAGATCCTGGCCCAGCCGGGGCTGAGCGTCGCCTACCGCGGCCCCAGGTTCGTGATCCTGCGCGTCGACCGGTAGAGCACCGTCCGCTCGCGGGCCGGCAGCCCGACGGGCAGGAGCGCCAGGTAGGCGGCCCCGGCCGCCACGCCGGTCGCGACCAGGCCGACGTACCAGGCGCTCTGGGAGGTGGCGGAGTGCACGCTCACGGCCGCCGCCAGGCACGCGGCCGTCGGCAGCGCCAGGCGCAGGTAGTCGAGCGTGTAGGGCTGGATGTGCACCACGTGCCTGACCTGGCCGAGCCGCAGCAGGTTGACGCTGCCCAGCGTCAGCGCCGAGGCGATCGCCGCGCCCTCGATGCCGTAGGCCGCTGACAGCGGGGCGGCCAGCCCCACCATCACCAGCACCGCCACCGCGTTGTCCGCCAGGTCGAGGCCGGTGCGGCCGACCATGATCAGCACGAAGGCGACCCCGCCGGTGGCGACGTTCACGAGCTGCCCGGCCAGCAGGATCCGAAGCGCCGTCTCGCCGCCCTCGTAGCGGGGGCCGAAGGCCGCCAGCACGTCGGCCGCCGCCACCCACAGGATGATCACGGTCGGGATCGTGGCGGCCAGCGCCCAGCGGGTGGCGCTCTTGAACAGCGAGTCCAGGCGCTCGTGCTGGCCGCGCGCGTAGAGGTCGGCGGCGAACGGCGAGAACAGCAGGTTGACGGAGGTCAGGAACAGCAGCAGCACCTGCGATATCCGCCCGACGGCGGCGTAGGTGCCGA
The DNA here is from genome assembly GCA_036273355.1 of Gaiellales bacterium. GTDB lineage: Bacteria > Actinomycetota > Thermoleophilia > Gaiellales > JAICJC01 > JAICYJ01. The sequence goes on along the minus strand of DASUHV010000049.1, from coordinate 4,752 downwards.
CCTGCGCGCTCGACACGTAGTACTCGACCACCCACAGGTCGGCCCAGAACAGCGTCTGGGCGAGCAGGGCGGACGGGGCGCGGGGGAGCCCGAAGCGGACGGCGGCGCGGAACTCCTCGCGGGTCGCGGGCTCGTCCCCGAAGCCTGCGCTGGCCCGGCGCCAGAACCACCAGGCGCCGACCATGGCCAGCGCCCACGAGGCGTCGTAGCACCAGCAGGCGGCGTCGGTGCCACCGCCGGCCGCGAAGGCCAGGACGGCCAGCACGATCCAGGCCAGCGGCTGGCCGATCCAGAACACCCACAGGGTCGGCGTCATCGCCTTCAGCCCGCGCGTGGCGCCCAGGTAGACGGCGGTCGCAGCCGCGAACGGGATCGACCCGGCGGCCACCGCGACCTGGCTGTTGCCGGCCGCCAGGGCGCACGCGGCGATCACGGCGGTCGCGGCCACGCTGACGCCGATGGCCAGCAGCGTGCAGCGGTCGACCAGGCTGCGCAGCGTGGCCGAGCGGTCGCTGCCGCGGCCGATGGCCACGTCGCGCACGGCCGACAGATCCATGCCGAAGCGGCTGCCCGCGGCGGCCACGAACGCGACCTGCACGGCGACGGTCACCAGGCCCAGCCCGGACCGTCCCAGGTGGCGCCCCATCAGGATCTGGACGCCGAAGGCTGCGGCCACGCCCGCCACCAGCCCGGCGATGTTCACTGCGGTGCCCGACAGCAGGGTGCGCTCGTCGCTCATGTCGGCATAGTGTTTCTCACGGGCCGGCGATCTCCCCCGTTCCACACCTGGAAAGGATGGTGTGCCATGGGTGCCGTGATCGTGATCTCGTTGTTCGTGCTGTTCCTGGTGGCCGCGGTGCGCGACGGCGTGGACTCCCGGGAGTGGCGGCCGGAGGGGTGGTGGCCGGGCAGCCCCCGCTGAGGGTGGGTCCCCGGGTCAGTCGAGATAGCCGAGACCGCGGAGTCGCTCCTCGACCTCGCGCTCCTCGTCGTCCGAGAACACGCCCACCGCCTGCTGCTCGGGCGCGTCGGCGCCGGCTGCGACCTCGACGCCCAGTGCGCCCGTGATCCAGCCGGCGAAGTCGGCCAGGGAGATCTCCTCGCCGGGGCCGGCGGCGATGCCGGGGCCGGCGGCGACGTAGACGCCCTCCGGCCGGTGGTCGCCCGACAGCCAGTCGGCCGGCTCGACGATCTGGCGCGCGTGCGTAAGGCTGTAGAGCGGAGCCGGCTCCAGCAGCAGGTCGGGCGCGCGGTCCAGATACTTGCCGTGCAGCACGTCCTCCTTGCGCATCACCCGCGCGATCGGGTGGCGGCCGGTGGCGGGGTCGACGAAGGCGAGCAGCGCGTCCGCGACATCGGTGCGGACGCGCTCGTAGTCCTCCGCGGGAACGGTGCCCTGCGGCTCCCGTCCGGCCAGCGCGATCGAGACGCCCTCGCCGGTCGAGGTGACGCTCGTGTAGGCGATGGTGTGCGCCCAGTCGATGGGCGTGGTCGGCACCTTCACCTTGCCGTGCAGGCCCAGCCGGTCGTAGGCGACGCGCGCCAGCGAGCGGATCCGGCCCCAGGCCAGCAGCGAGACCAGCGCCGAGCCGCGGCCCATGCGCAGGGCCCCGAGGCTCTCCAGCACGCGGTTCATGTTGAGGGCGCGCGTGACCGGCTGGTGGCCGTGGTCCGACATCAGCAGCACGAGGTCGTCGGCGTCGGTGCGCTCGATCAGGGTCCCCAGCTCTCGGTCGAGCAGGCGGTAGACGTCGATCACGCGCTCGGCCACCGGCGTCTGGGAGGCGGTGGCGTGGTCGGGATGCCCGGGGTGCACGTACTCGAGCAGACAATGCTGGATGCGGTCGGGCGACACGAAGACCATGCACGCCGCATCCCAGGGCTGCTCGTCCATCAGCCGGCGCATGGCCTCGGCGCGGCGGCGGGTGACGTCCTCGACGTCGGCCACCAGCTCCAGCGGCTTGCCCCTGAAGGTCGTCCAGGAGCCGCCGTTGATCGGCCAGCCCAGGTCGGGCCCGGCCTCGGGCGGATGGCTGTAGGCGGTGCCCTGCGGGATCACGCCGCCGGCGATGGCGACGCCCTTGATCTCGGGGGCGGGGTAGGTGAGCGGCACGTTCACGACCAGGCTGGTGCGGCCGGCCTCGGTCAGCTGCGACGGCCAGGTCGGCGCCAGGATCGAGCGCGACGAGACCGGCAGCCGGCGGGTGGCGCCCAGCCGGTACTCGAGGATGTCGAACACGCCGTGGCCGGCAGGGTCGCAACCGGTCAGGAAGGTCGGCCAAGCGGCCCAGGAGTGCGACGGCAGGCATGAGCGGGAGACGCCCTTGCGGCCGCGCTCGATCAGCGCCGCCAGGTTGGGCAGCTCGCCCGCCGCGAGCAGCGGATCGAGGATCTCCCAGTCGGCGCCGTCCCAGCCGACGATGAGCACGCGGTTCGCCACGCCCGCACCTTAGTGCGAAGGGGCGAGGTCGGGCTTCAGCATTCTCAGGGACCTCGTGGTCATGCTGCAGGGTCAGGCTGAAGCCAGACCCTGAGGTCGTGGCGCGTCCGTCCCGTTGGCTGACTGTCGGCGACGTTGGTGTGTGGCGAAGGGTCTGGCTTCAGCCTGACCCTGCTGAACCACGCCCGGCGCTGCATCCGCGGAGCCCACCCAATAGGTGGTGCATACTTTTACCGATCGTGTGTATACTCTTGCACATGTCCGTGCTGGCACCACCCGCCCTCGCCACCGCCGCCGTCTTCGGCTCCACCGGCCTTGCCGGTCGCGAGCTGATGCGGCTGCTGGCGTCGCATCCTCGGATGAGGGCGGTTGCCTGCGCGGCCGACACGCGTGCACCGGCTCAGTGCGATCTCGTCCTCCTGGCGCTGCCCCATGGCGTCTCGGGTGAGGTCGGTCGGGAGCTGGCCGGTGCGCGCGTCCCGGTCATCGATCTGTCCGCCGACCTGCGCGGGGAGTGGCAGTACGGGCTGCCCGAGCTGCACCGCGGCGCCATCGCGGGCGCCCGTCAGGTGGCGAACCCCGGCTGCTACGCCACCGCCGCCATCCTGGCGCTGGCGCCGATCGTGGCCGCCGGCCTGGTCGAGCCGGACATCGTGGTGGACGGCAAGTCGGGCGTGTCCGGCGCCGGCAAGACGCCGACCGAGCGAAACAGCTTCTGCGCGGCGGCCGAGGGCATCGCCCCCTACCAGCCGGTCGGCCACCACCACCAGCTCGAGATCGAGGGCCAGCTCTCGGAGGTCGGCGGCGGCGCGGTCTCGGTCACGTTCACGCCGCACCTGGCGCCGTTCACCCGCGGCCTGCTGGTGACCGCGTACGCGCGGCTGCGGCCCGGCGCCGGCCAGGCCGAGGTGGAGGCGGCGCTGCTCGGCGCCTACGGGGGCGAGCCGTTCGTCCAGCTGGTGGACGGCGTGCGCACGCAGGCCCTGCGCGGCAGCAACCTCTGTCAGCTGCAGGCCTGGGTCGACCCGGAGCGGAGCCGCCTGATCGTGGCCGCAGCCATCGACAACCTGGTCAAGGGCGCGGCCGGCCAGGCCGTCCAGAATGCCAACCTGATGCTGGGCCTGGACGAGACGATGGGCCTGCCCGGGGAGCCGGCGTGGCTGTAGGCGCCTGCTACCCGGCCGGGTTCGCAGCCGGCGTCGCCGCCTGCGGCATGAAGCGCAGCGGCAAGTCGGACCTGACCCTGCTGGTCTCCGATCGCCCCGCCACCGCCGCCGGCGTGTTCACCACCAACCGCGTGGTGGCCGCGCCGGTCACGGTCAGCCGAGCTCAGATCCAGGGCGGCCTGGCGCGGGCGATCGTGACCAACTCCGGCTCGGCCAACGCCTGCACCGGCACCGCCGGACGCGACAACGCGTGGACGATGGTTGCCGAGGCGGGTGCCGCGCTGGGCATCCCGTCCTCGCAGGTGCTGGTCGCGTCGACCGGCGTGATCGGCACCCAGCTGCCGATCGACGACGTCGTGGCGGGCATCCACAGCGCGGCCGGCTCGCTGGCCGGGACCAACGGCCGCCGGTCGGCCAACGCGATCCGCACCACCGACCGCTACCCGAAGCTGGCCCAGTCTCAGGTCGAGCTGGCCGGCGGGCCGGTGCGCATCGGCGGCATGGCCAAGGGCGCCGGCATGATCCGGCCGAACATGGCCACCACACTGGCCCAGGTCACGCTGGACGCCGAGCTGCCGCAGGCCGCCCTGCGCCGGATCCTGCGAAATGCCGTGGCCGGCTCCTTCAACGCGATCTCGGTGGACGGGTGCACCAGCACCAATGACTGCGTGTTCATGCTCGCCAACGGCGCGTCCGGCGTGGCCGTCGACGGGCCCCGGCAGCTGCGGGTGCTGAGCGGCGCCGTCTCCGAGCTGATGCTCGACCTGGCCAAGCAGGTGGTGCGCGACGGCGAGGGATCGACCCGCGTCTGCGTCTACACGGTGAACGGCGCGCTGAGCGCGCCGGAGGCCCGCGCGGCTGCGCGAGGCGTGGCGGAGAACACGTTGGTCAAGTGCGCGTTGCACGGCGGCGACCCCAACTGGGGCCGGATCCTGGCGGCGCTGGGCGCCGCCGGCGTGCACCTTGATCCCGACCGCGTCTCGGTGGCGGTGGGCGGGGTGCCGATCGTCGCCGGCGGTGGCGGCATCGACGGCACGATCGCCCAGGCCCGGCAGCAATTGTCTAAGGATGAGGTAGAGGTCGAGATATCGCTGGGTCTGGGCGAAGGCAGCGCCACGGTGATCGCCTCCGACCTGTCGCCCGGCT
>DASUHV010000048.1:0-5701 GCA_036273355.1 Gaiellales bacterium | reverse complement strand
CTGGTCGTAGACTTACCGCGTGGCTGACTGGGTGACGATCTCTGCCCTGGCGACCGCCGGCGGCACGCTGGTGCTGGCGGGCGCGACGTTTGCATCGGTGCGCTCGGCCAATCGCTCGTCTCGCGTGGCCGAGCGATCGCTGCTGGCCACGCAGCGGCCGCTGCTGATGCCGTCGCGGCTGCAGGACGATCCGCAGAAGGTCGGCTTCGTGGACGGCAAGTGGTTCATGGTGCCTGGCGGTGGTGGCGCCGTCGAAGTGTCGGATGAGGCCATCTACCTGGTCATATCGCTGCGGAACGTCGGCCCGGGCATGGCCGTGCTGCACGGCTGGCTGTTCCATCCAGAGATCGCGCTGGGCGACGAGCCCGCACCCTCACCGGACGGATTCAGCCGGCTGACCCGCGACCTGTACGTCCCCACATCCGACCTCGGCTTCTGGCAGGGCGCGTTCCGGGATCCCACGGCACCCGAGTTCGCCGCCGCCCGCGCGGCGATCGACTCGCGGCAGCGAATGGCCGTCGACCTGCTCTACGGCGACCACGAGGGCGGCCAGCGCACCATCAGCAGGTTCGTCTTCAACGCCCGGGAGGACGGCCAGTGGATCGTGGTGGTGGCTCGGCACTGGAACCTCGACCGGCCGGACCCGCGGTAGATCGTCGATTCAGTCGTTGCACCGCCGTGACCGTCGCATGACACCGAATCCTGCAACGAACCTCACGCGGCCGTGACGATCCCACCACCACCCGCAACGATCCGCACCGCGGCGCCGGCACGAACATCACGACGCTCGATCGGCAACCGCACAACCACGTGGACGTGCCCCACCGTCCGGTAACGACTCGTCACGATCCCGTGCCGGACTGCCCACCCCGGCCGGGTCGGGCTCTGAGCCCGTAAAGAACGCGGCAGGCGTTGCACAATTGGACAGGCGGCGTGACACGTCGCGTCGCGGCTGGCGTCGCGCCGCATCACCGGCCCGCGCAGACACGGGGTATCGTCGCTGGCATGACCAACGCAACGCAGAGCCGTCCGGGCCGCTACCGGGTTGTGGTAGTCGGCGGAGGCTTCGCCGGTCTGCGAGCCGTGCGCAGCCTGCGCGGGGCGCCGGTCGAGGTGACGCTGGTCGACCGGCAGAACTTCACGCTGTTCCAGCCCCTCGTCTACCAGGTGGCGACGGGAGCGCTGTCGCCGGCGGAGATCGCGGCGCCGCTGCGCTCGATCCTGCGCAAGCAGCGGAACGCCCGGGTGGTGCTGGCCGAGGTGACCGGCTTCGACCTCGAACACCGCGAGGTCGTGCTCGAGCACCTGCCCAACCAGGGCGGGAGCACCACCCTCGGATACGACACGCTGATCGTCGCGGGCGGCTCTCGGTACAACTACTTCGGCCACGACGAGTGGCGGGCCGACGCGCCGGAGCTGAAGTCGCTCGCCGGCGCGCTCGACATCCGCAGCCGGATCCTGGCCGCGTTCGAGGCGGCCGAGCTCGAGCCTGACCCACAGCTGCGGCAGGCGTGGCTGACCTTCGTGGTGGTCGGCGCCGGCCCCACCGGCGTGGAGATGGCTGGGCAGATCGCCGAGCTCGCACGGGACGTGGTGCGCGCCGACTTCCGGTCCGCCGACACCCGTGCCGCCCGCGTGCTGCTGGTCGAGGCCTCCGACAGGGTGCTCACGAGCTTCCCCGCGTCGTTGTCCAAGAAAGCCACGACGGCACTCGAGCGGTTGGGCGTGACGCCGCTCCTCAACCACACCGTCGTCGGTGTCGCCGACGACGCGGTCGCCATCCGGGGACCCGACGGCGAGGTCGCGCAGACGCCGGCGCGCACCGCGATCTGGGCCGCCGGCGTGACCGCATCGGAGTTGGCCACGCGGCTCGCCCAGGCGGCGGGCGCGGAGGTCGACCGGTCGGGCCGGGTCACCGTCGAGCCCGACCTCTCCCTGCCTGGGCATCCCGAGGTGCTGGCGCTCGGCGACATGGTGCGGGTGCGCGCCGCAGATCGCACCATCGTACCGTTGCCCGGCCTGGCACCGGTCGCCCTGCAGCAGGGCCGGTATGCCGCCCAACTCGTCCGTGACCGCCTGCGCGGCCAGGCGACCAAGCCGTTCCGCTACATCGACAAGGGCGACCTGGCGACGATCGGCCGCTCGAAGGCCGTCGCCGACGTAAAGGGGCTGCGCCTGTCCGGGTTCACCGCCTGGGTGACCTGGCTGGTCGTGCACCTCTTCTACCTGATCGGCTTCGAGAACAGGTTGCTGGTGCTGATCCGCTGGACGATCAGCTTCGCCACGCGCGGCCGCGGGGCGCGGCTAATTGTCCGCCCGCCGGAGGGCCCCACCAGCCACGACACCGAGGATCATCAACCCGGCGGGCTGAGCCGGCGGGTGTGATAACAGGTATACCCCGGCACGGTTGAGGTGCTAATGTCGCCAGTTGCGAGAACAACTATTCACGGGGGGCTCCATGACTGGTCGGGGAACGCGCGTATCGCTCGGAATGCTGCTTGCGGTCAACGTGGCGGTGTGGTCGCTGGTGATCGCCGGTGGCGCCTCGGCGCAACGCACCGCCCCGCCTGATCGCGGCGCCCGTCCCACCCACCCGGCGCTGAGCGGCGCCGCCGCGCCGGATGTTGCCCCGTCAGCAACCGCCTTCAGCGCGGCCTCGTCCGCCGGACTCGTCCGCAACTTCAACGGCGTCAGCAGCCTTGACAGCGCCATCACGAACTTCGGCGCCGAGTTCGAGCCGCCCGACCAGGGACTCTGCGTCGGCAACGGGTTCGTCCTCGAGCCGGTGAACTCCGCCTTCCGGGTGTACCGCGAGAACGGCAGCAGCCTCGCCGGGCCGACGAACGTGAACGCCCTCTTCGGCGACGGCTTCAAGCAGTTCACCAGCGATCCACGCTGCCAGTACGACCCGGCCACGCACACCTGGTTCGCGAGCATCGTGTTCCTGAACGACACGTTCACGGCCAGCAGGCTCGAGGTCGCGGTCAGGCATGCCGCCGACCCGCGCGGCACCTGGACGCACTTCAAGATCAACACCACCCATCCCGGCGGACACGGCTGCCCCTGCTTCGGCGACCAGCCGCTGCTCGGCATCGACGGTCAGAACATCTACGTCTCGACCAACGAGTTCTCGATCGACGGCCCCCAGTTCAACGGCGCACAGCTGTACGTGATCGACAAGCGCCAGCTCGTGGACGGCGACGCGTCGCCCACGTTCGTCCACATCGGCCCGCTGCGGATCGGCCGCCACAAGGCCGCATCGGTGCAGCCGGCCATCACCGTCGGCTTCAGCAGGGCCGAGTACCTGATGAGCTCGCTCGATCCGAATGGAACCGGCGACAACCGCATCGGCGTGTGGGCGGTCACGAACCGTGTGCTGGGGACGCACCCCGATCCCCACCTGCAGCGGATCATCATCCCGTCGCAGAGCTACTCGGGGCCGCCCGCCACCCCCCAGATGGGGCCGCAGTCGCTGATCGACTCCGGCGATGACCGCATGCAGCAGGTGCAGGCGATCGGCGGGCGGCTCTGGGGCGAGCTGGGAACCGCGCTGCACGCCGGCGGTGGAAAGCCGGTCGCAGCGGCGGCCTGGTTCGACGTCGCACCGAGCCTGGATGGCGGCCACCTGAGCGCCACCATCAACCGCCAGGGCTATGTCTCCTCGCCGGGCAACGGCATCCTGTATCCGGCCATCGCCGGCGACCGGCGCGGTAACGCGGCGATGGGCTTCTCGATATCCGGACCGGGCATGTTCCCGAGCGCCGGCTACGCGACGATTTCGTCAGGTCCGGCCAACTTCGGGCCGCCGATCATCGCCAGCCGCGGTAGAGGTCCGTACTTCAGGAAGTCGACGCGCTGGGGCGATTACTCATGGGCGGTGCTCGACCCGGCCGCACACCGTGTCTGGCTGGCCAACGAGTACATCCCGCCGCTGTCGAGCCAGACCGTCGACCGGCACCAGAACTGGGGGACGCGCGTCTACGCGGTGCGGCTGCCCAGCCCCTAGCCGGTGTAGCTCAGCCCTCGAGCCGAGCGGCGTGATCGGGGACGAAGGTCTGCGAGTCGACCGGAGGGCGGCGGTAGCCGCCCTCCGACTGCCGGCGCGGAAGCTTCGGCGGATGCTTGTCGGTGCGATCCTCGTAGGGGATGCGCGACAGCAGGTGCGCGATGCAGTTCAGCCGCGCACGGCGCTTGTCGTCCGCCTCGACGACGAACCACGGCGACTCCGGCAGATCGGTGTACACGAACATCTCATCCTTGGCCCGCGAGTAGTCGACGTAGTGCGAGCGTGACTCGAGATCCATGGGCGAGAGCTTCCAGCGCTTGGTGGGATCGTCGATCCGCTCCTGGAAGCGCAGCCGCTGCTCCTCGTCCGAGACCGAGAACCAGTACTTGGTGAGCAGGATCCCGTCGTCGATCAGCATCCGCTCGAACTCCGGGCACTGGCGCATGAACAGCCGGTACTGATCATCCGTGCAGAACCCGAGCACGTGCTCCACACCGGCCCGGTTGTACCAGCTGCGGTCGAACAGGACGATCTCGCCCGCCGAGGGCAGGTGCGCGACGTATCGCTGGAAGTACCACTCCGTGCTCTCGCGGTCTGATGGAGCGGGCAGCGCGGCGATCCGGCAGAACCGCGGGTTGAGCGGCTCGGTGATGCGCTTGATGGTGCCGCCCTTGCCGGCGGCGTCGCGCCCTTCGAACAGCACCACCACCCGCGCACCCTCGGCACGCACCCACGTCTGCATGCGCGCGAGCTCGATCTGGAGCCGTGCCAGCTCCGCCTCATACAGGTCGCGCGGAACTCGCCGGGTGCGCTTCTTCGCCATCGGCGAGATGCTACCCGTCGCCGGGCTCAGTCCGGCCGCGGGCCCAGCAGTCGCGCCAACCCCACCCGCGCGCGCTCCAGAAGTGCAGGGTCGCCGTACATGGTGTAGGCCGCGTGCGCCATCAGCAGCAGCGCGTCGACCTCGTAGATGAGCTGCTCAGGATCCGGGTCGGGCGGTAGCTCGCCCGCCTGCTGCGCCGCGGAAGCTGCGGCCATCAGCTCCCCCACCCACTCCTCGATGAACACGCCGATCCGCTCCTTGACGCGCCCGGGGTGGGTGTCGAACTCAGCGCCCACCGCGGCGAAGAAGCAGCCGCCGGGGAACACCTGGCGCTCGAGGTGCGAGAGGAACTCGTCGGACAGCGCCCACAGCCGGTGCAGCCCATCCGCCTGCGTGCGGGCCGGGCTCAGCACCTCGGCCTCGAAGATCTCCTGGGCGCGCTCGATGGTGGCCAGCTGCAGCTCCTCCTTGGACGTGAAGTGGGCATAGAGGCCGCTCTTGCTCATGCCGGTGTGCTCGGCCAGACGGCCGATCGAAAGGCCCTCTAGCCCTTCGACGGTCGCCAGGCGCGCGGCGTTGTCGAGGATCGCGTCGCGACTGCGGCGGCCGTCGGCTCGCTGGCGGCGCTGGGCGGGTGCTTCGGTGGGGCTCGGCTGGTTCATACTTGACAAGATAGCACGACCGATCGTATAGTGCATGGATTAGTCAGCACGATCGTTCGTGTTTCACACCATTCAAGGAGTTCACATGAGCACCAGCAGCGTCATCGAACCGAACCTGTCCGAACTGACCGCCCGCCAGCGGCGGGCCTGGGCGGCGGGCGACTACTCGAAGGTCGCCTCCCGCACCAACATGGTGTCCAAGCGACCGCG
>DASUHV010000047.1:0-7729 GCA_036273355.1 Gaiellales bacterium | reverse complement strand
CCGACCAGCTGGTCGTACTGCTGGTAGATCCAGCGGCGGCTGCCCAGGTTCGGCGAGCCGAGCAGCGTCCGCAGCCCGCCCGCGATGTCCGTCACCGGCGCGAACTCGAGCGGCCGATCGGCCAGGCGGGCCGGCCGCGTCCGCTCCACCTCGTACCTGGGCGCGCCGTCGACCAGCGTCTCGACCGGGATCTCACCCACCACCTGGCCGTCGTGGAACGCCCGCAGGATCTCTCCCTCGGTGACCTCGCCGATCACCGTGGCGTCGATGTCCCAGCGGGTGCAGGCCTCGATCACCGCGTCCAGCCGCGACGGCTCGACGATCGCGCACATCCGCTCCTGTGACTCGGAGATCATGATCTCGAAGGGCTGCATGTCCTCCTCGCGCAGCGGCACCCGCGACAGGTCGACGTCCAGGCCGACGCCGCCCCCGGCCGCCATCTCCGACGTGGACGAGGCCAGCCCGGCCGCGCCCAGGTCCTGCAGCGACGCCAGCAGCCCCCGGTCGAGCAGCTCGAGCGTGCACTCGATCAGCTTCTTGCCCATGAACGGATCGCCGATCTGGACGCTCGGCCGCTTGTCCGCGGAGCCCTCGTCGAAGCCCTGCGAGGCCAGCACGCTGGCGCCGCCGATGCCGTCGCGGCCGGTCTTCGAGCCGTACAGCACCAGCAGGTTGCCGACCCCGGTGGCGCCGGCCGACGTGAGGCGCGCCGCCGGCAGCAGCCCGACGCACATCGCGTTGACCAGGCAGTTGTGCTCGTAGGCCGGCTCGAAGTAGACCTCGCCGCCCAGGTTGGCCACGCCGACGCAGTTGCCGTAGTGGCCGACGCCCGCGACCACCTCGGCGAACAGGTGCCGCTGGTGGTCGGTGGACGGCTCGCCGAAGCGCAGCGAATCCAGGATCGCGATCGGGCGCGCGCCCATCGCGAAGATGTCGCGCAGGATGCCCCCGACGCCGGTTGCCGCTCCCTGGAACGGCTCGACGGCGGAGGGGTGGTTGTGGCTCTCGACCTTGAGCGCGACGGCGAGGCCGTCGCCGACGTCGATCACGCCGGCGTTCTCTCCCGGCCCCTGCAGCACATGGCTGCCCTCGGTCGGAAAGCGGCCCAGCAGCGGCCGGGAGTGCTTGTAGCCGCAGTGCTCGCTCCAGAGCAGCGAGTACACGGCCAGCTCGAAGTCGTTCGGATCGCGGCCCAGCAGCTCGCAGATACGCTCACGTTCGCCATCGGTGAGACCGAGGGCGCGATGGAGCGGCTGTGGCGTCACGGCGTTCACGAGCGCCACTGCATGGTACCGGAGCGGGTCGATGGCACGCGACAGCGGCCACCGACCCGCCTGATACCGGCCTAGCCTTTCTTGTGGCTGTGGCCCTGCCCGCCGCCGTGGCCGTGGCCACCGCCGTGGGTCGTTGAGTGGCCGTGGCCGCCGCCGTGCGCAGCGGACTTGCCGCCGCCGTGGCCGTGGCCCGACGACGTGGTGGCGCCATGGTGGCCGTGGCTCTTGCCGTGGCCGGCCTGGTTGCCGTGCTTGGGCGCGTGGCGGGCGCCGCCGCCGCCGGACTCGGTGGTCGGCTGGTCGCCGGGCTCCGAGCCGGGCTGGTCACCGGCCGCCGTGGTCGGATCGTCCGACCAGCCCTTGTGCAGGCCGCAGTTGGCGTGGCCCTGTTTATTGAAGTGCACGCCGTTGTGCTGACAGGTCTGGTAGACCGTGTCTCGAACCGTCTGCACAGGCATCATGCGCGCCACGGCAGAACCCGTGACCGCCAGCCCGACGAGCACGGGCACGACCACGATCCAGCGAGAGATGGACATCAAGCGACCCCCAAAGACAAAGACAGAGAGCGGACAGACATCTCATCGGCATCCGCAGGTGCCATGGCACTCACCCATCGTGGTGGTCATCGCTCCCGCTTTCGGGGTCGCGCTGTGGCACGGCGGCTTCACCCGCGGCGGCCAGCTGGCGTTCGCAGCGATCGCCGTCGCGGGCGTGGCCTGGTTCCGGCCGCGGCCGCAGGCCGTGGCTGTCGCGCTGGTGGGCGGGCTGGCGGCGGCCGCTCTGGCGAACCTGGCGTCGCTGGCCTGGAATCGAGGTGACAGCTCAACGGCCGCGGCGCTGGCGGCGGTGGCGCTTCCGCTGCTGGTGGTGCTGGGCGCCGCGGCACGGCCCGCGCTGGTGCGGTGGCTGCCGCTGATCGTGCTGGCGCTGGGCCTGGCGACAGCGACAGCCGGGCTGGCCGGGCTGGCCCTGCGCAGCCCGCCGCTGGCCGAGCGGATCGCGGGCGTCTGGCGCGCGGGCGGCACCTTCGAGTACCCGCCGGCGCTGGGGCTGTTCTGCGTGTGCGCGCTGGCGTTTGCGCTGGCGCTGCACGCAGCCGGGCGGCTCGACCGCCTGACCGCCGTCGTCAGCGGAGCGACGCTGACGGCGGCGGCCGTGGCCACGTTCGACCGCGTCACCTGGCTGGAGACGGCGGCGGTGCTGGCGCTGTTCGCGGTGCGCGTGCCGGCGCTGCGGCGGGCGATCTGGCCGGTGGTCGCCGCGGCGGCGGCCTGCGCGCTGCTGGCGCTGGCCGTCTCGCACCCGAGCCGTTCAGCCCTCGAGCGGCACCTCCGCCACGGCGCGCTCTCGACCCGCACCGACGTCTGGCACGCCGCCTGGGACGCGGCGCTCAAGCGGCCACTGCTGGGATACGGGCCGGGGCAGTTCCGCCAGATCTACGCAGCGCCGGCCGCAGACCACGTCAGCCTGGCGCACGACGCGGTGCTGGAGCAGGCGGTCGAGGCCGGGCTGATCGCGGCGGCCGGCACCGCGCTGGCGCTGCTGGCAATGCTGTTTGCGGGAGTGCCGGCGCTGTCCGCGCGCGACCCCGGCCGGATCGCATTCGGCGTGTCCGCGGCCGCGGTCGCGCTGTCCGGCCTCTATGACTTCACCTGGTCGTTCCCGCCGCTGGTGCTGCTCGGCGCGCTGGCGGCGCTGGCTGCTCAGCCCGAGGGGCCGTGAGCGTCGCACCGGTCACCGAGGTCTCGCGCCTGGAGCTGTTCTTCGACCTCGTCTTCGTTGTCACGATCACGCAGTTCACGACCGTGCTCGAGCACCGGCCCTCCGCGACCGGCGTCGTGCAGGCGGCGCTGATGCTCGCGATCGTGTGGTGGATGTACGGCGGCTACGCCTGGCTCACGAACCTGGTGCCGCCCGACCGCACCTCCCGGCGGCTGGCGATGGTCGCAGGGATGATCAGCTACCTGGTGCTGGCGCTCGCGATCCCCCGCGCCTTCGAGGGCGAGGGGCTGGCGTTCGGCCTCGCCTACCTGCTGGTCGTGATCGTCCACGGCGGGCTGTTCGTGGTCTCGGCGCAGGTGCGGCTGTCCACGATCTACCGCGGCTTCTTCCCGGTCAACGTGGCGTTCGCGCTGGCCGTCATTGCCGGTGGGGCGCTGGGCGGAGGCTGGCAGTACGCGCTGTGGGCGCTGTCGGCAGCCGCTGTCTGGGCGTCGCCGTACCTGATCGCGGACCAGAGCCACCTGCTCAGTCCCAAGCACATGGTGGAGCGCCACGCGCTCGTGGTGCTGGTCGCGATCGGCGAGTCGGTGGTGGCGATCGCGATCGGCGCAAGCGCCCGCAGCATCGACGCGGGCACGATCAGCACCGTGGCGCTGGGGATGGCGATCAGCGCCGGTCTGTGGTGGGCGTACTTCGGCGACCACGACGACGAGCTGCGCGTGGCGGCCTTCGTCCGGGCGATCGCCGACGGCCGCTACCTGGTGGGAGTACGCCCGTTCGGCCTGGTGTTCGCAGCGCTCCTGGGCGCGGTGGTGGCGGTGGCCGCCGGGCTGCACCACGCGATCGCGCATCCCGACAGCTCGACGGACACCGTGCGCGCGCTCTACCTGGGCGCGGGCGCCGCCCTGTTCCTGGTCGCCGATCAGATCGCACGTGCCTACATGGGGATCACGATCAGCCGCGGACGGCTGGCCATCGCCGTCGCCGCCCTGGCCACGGTCCCGGCCGGGATGTTCGTGTCGAACGTGGCGCAGGAGACGCTGCTGGCGGCCGTGCTGGCGGCCGGGTTCGCGCTCGAGGGCCGATCAGGCCGGCGCGGGGACGCCGGCCAGGTCGAGTAGCCCCTGCAGCAGCACGCGGCCGTCGGTCGAGCCCACCAGCTGCTCGACGGCGTGCTCGGGGTGCGGCATCAGCGCCGCCACGTTGCCCTCGGCGTTGGTCACGCAGGCGATCGAGCCGACCGAGCCGTTGGGGTTTTCGCGGTAGCGCAGCAGCACCTGGCCGCGGGCCTCGAGCTCGGCCACCTGCGCCGCGTCGGCGAACCAGCAGCCGTCGTGGTGCTTCATCGGGATCGTCAGCTCGTCGCCCTCGGAGCAGCCCGGCAGCCAGGGCGACTCGCGCTCGACGGCGAGCGCCACGTCGTGGCACCGGAACTTGAGGCTGGCGTTCGGCCGCAGCACGCCCGGCACCAGGCCGGCCTCGGTCAGCACCTGGAAGCCGTTGCAGATGCCCAGCACCGGCCTGCCGGCGGCCGCATGGGCGCGCACGCCCCGCATCACCGGCGACAGCGCCGCCAGGGCGCCCGGCCGCAGGTAATCGCCGTAGCTGAACCCGCCGGGGATGATCACGGCGTCCACGCCGTCCAGGTCGGGATCGGCGTGCCAGAGCCGCACCGGCTCGGCGCCCATCAGCGCGACCGCGTGCATCGCATCGCGGTCGTCGCAGGCCCCGGGGTAGCTGACCACCCCGACCCTCATCCGGCCACCTCGACCTGGTACTGCTCGATCAGGGGGTTCGACAGCACCTTGCCGGCGATCTCGTCCGCGATCCGCCGCGCGCCCTCGGCGTCGTCGGCATCCACATCGAGGTCGAACACCTTGCCGGCGCGCACGCCGGCGGCGGGATACCCGAGGCCGGCCAGCGAGCGGCGAACCGCCTCGCCCTGGGGATCGAGGATGCCGTCGCGGGGACGGACGAGCACGGTCACTTTCATGTCGGCGGCACTCCGTTTCGTCGTAGGTAGTCGCTGAACGGCTCTCCCGTGAGCCGCTCGTAGGCGTCGACATAGCGCGCGCGGGTGCCGGCGACGATCTCGTCGGGCAGATCCGGCCCGGGCGCCTGCTTGTCCCAGTCCAGGCCCTCCAGCCAATCGCGCAGGAACTGCTTGTCGAACGCGGCCTGAGGGCGACCGGGCTCGTAGTCGTCGGCCGGCCAGAAGCGGGACGAGTCGGGCGTCAGCACCTCGTCGCCCAGCACCAGCTCTCCACCGGCGTCGAGACCGAACTCGAACTTCGTGTCGGCGATGATCAGCCCCCGCTCCAGTGCGTGGACGGCGGCGTGCTGGTAGATGTCGATCGACAGCTGCTCGACCCGGTCGAACAGGTCATCGTCGCCCACCAGGCTGCGGGCGGCGGCGGCGTCGATGTTGATGTCATGGCCGCTCTCGGCCTTGGTGGCGGGCGTGAAGATCGGCCGCGGCAGCCGAGCCGACTGGCGCAGCCCGGGCGGCAGCCGGTGCCCGCAGATCTCGCCGGTGGCCTGGTAGTCCTTCCAGCTCGACCCGGCCAGGTAGCCGCGTACGACACACTCGATCGGCAGCATCCGCAGGCGCCGCACCAGCATCGAGCGGCCGGCCAGGTCGGGCTCGCCGGCCGCCTCCGCCGGGAAGTCCGAGCGGTCGATCGAGATCAGGTGGTTCGGCACCAGCTCGGCGGTGCGGTCGAACCAGAACTTCGAGAGCCCCGTCAGCACCCGGCCCTTGTCGGGGATGGCGGTCGGCATGATCACGTCGAACGCGCTCATCCGGTCGGAGGTGACCATCAGCAGGGTGTCGCCGAAGCTGTAGATCTCGCGCACCTTGCCAGAGGCCTCGTGCAGGCCGGCCAGCGCGTCAGACATGTTCCACCTCCAGGGCGTCGAGCGTGCGGTCGAAGATCGCGTCGACGTGGCGCAGGAAGCTCTCCAGGTCGAACACCCGGTCGAGCGCGGCCGCGTCCACCAGCGCCATCGCGTCGGGATCGGCCTCCAGCAGCTCCCGGAACGAGGTCTCCTCGTCCCAGGCACGGAGCGCGTTTCGCTGCACGATCTCGTAGGCCGCCTCGCGGGAGGCTCCCGCCTCGACCAGCGCCAGCAGCGCGCGGCCCGAGAACACCAGGCCGTGCGAGGCCTCGAGGTTCCGCAGCATCCGTTCAGGGTCGACGGACAGGCCCTCGGCCAGCCAGACGACGCGATCGAGCATGTAGTCGAGGGCGATCGTGGAGTCGGGCAGCACCACCCGCTCGGCCGAGGAGTGCGAGATGTCGCGCTCGTGCCAGAGCACCACGTTCTCAAGGCCGACAACGGCGTTGCCGCGCAGCACGCGAGCCAGCCCCGCGATTCGCTCGCACACGATCGGGTTCTGCTTGTGCGGCATCGCCGAGGAGCCCTTCTGGCCGCTGGCGAACGGCTCGAACGCCTCGCGCACCTCGGTGCGCTGCAGGTGGCGGATCTCCGTCGCGAAGCGGTCGAGCGACGACCCGGCCTCGGCCAGGGCTGACAGGAGCCGGGCGTGACGGTCGCGCGGGATCACCTGCGTGGCAACCTCCTCGGCCTCGAGCTCCAGCCGGGCGAGGGCGAACGCCTCGATCCGCGGATCCGAGTTCGCGTACGTGCCGACGGCGCCGGACAGCTTGCCGACGGCGACGCCGGCGAACGCATCGGCCAGCCGCCGCCGCTGGCGCCGCAGCTCCATGGCGAAGCCCAGCAGCACCAGGCCGAAGGTGGTGGGCTCGGCGTGCACGCCGTGGGTGCGCCCGATCATAGGCGTGTGGCGGAACTCCTCGGCGCGCACGAGCAGGGCCCGCTCCGCCGCGGCCAGGCCGGCCACCAGCAGCTCGCCGGCGTCGCGCAGCTGCAGCGCCAGCGCCGTGTCGACGACATCCGACGAGGTCAGGCCGTAGTGGAACCAGCGCGCCTGCTCGCCCACCTGCTCGGCCACCGACTCGGTGAAGGCCAATACGTCGTGGTGTGTGCGCCGCTCGATCTCGAGGATGCGCGGCACGTCCACGCGAGCGTGCTCTCGCACGGCCGCGACGGCCTCGGCGGGGATGACTCCCGCCTCGACCCACGCCTCCATGGCTGCGATCTCGACGTCCAGCCACCGCTGGAACTTGCGCTCGTCCGACCAGACGGCGCCCATCGCGGGGCGGGTATAGCGCTTGATCAAGGCAATTCGGAGTCTACCAACCGGCCCGGAGCGCTACGGCAGCAGCACCGACCCATCGTCGTTCAGCTGCCAGTGCGGGTTGTGCGCTATCTCCCAGGGATGGCCGTCCGGATCGATGAAGACACCGGAGTAGCCACCCCAGAAGGTGGGCGCACCCGGTCGCGCTATCGTGGCGCCGGCCGCACGCGCCTGCTCGATCACCGCGTCCACCTCTTCCGGTGAGCGCACGTTCTGGGCCGGCGTGCACCCGCCCCAGCCGCCGCCGTCGACGACGCCGCTGTCGGCGGCCAGCTCGTCACGGCCCCACAGCGCCAGCACCGTCCCCGGGCACTGGAAGAACACAACGCCCAGCTCGGGGTCGGTGTTGCTGTGCCAGCCCATCGCCTCGTAGAACCGCCGCGCACGCGCGAGGTCGGCGACGCCGAGCGTGACCAGGCTGAAGCGCTGCTCCATCGTCCTCTCCTCTACTCGGTCGCCGTCCAGCGGCCGTGCGGCGGCGCCGCCCCGCCCTGGGCCAGGATCTTGGCGG
>DASUHV010000046.1:0-7661 GCA_036273355.1 Gaiellales bacterium | reverse complement strand
CAGCGGCAGCGTGAAGCAGGGCGGCGTGTTCACCATCGGCACGACCAACTACATCGACACGCTGAACCCGTTCAACTACATCGAGGCCGAGGCCGTCACCGCCTACCTCGAGGTGTACCCCGAGCTGGTGCAGCTGGCGCCCAACCTGACCTCCTATGAGGGCAGCTACGCCAAGTCCTGGACGCACAGCGCCGACTTCAAGACCTATACCTACACGCTGCACTCCGGCGCCAAGTGGTCGGACGGCAAGCCGCTGACCTCGGCCGACGTGGCGTGGACGGCCAATACCATCGTCAAGTACCAGAACGACGCGACCGCCGTGCTGGCGAGCTCGGTCGCCCACGTCACGACGGTGGATGCGCCCAACCCGACCACGGTCGTGTTCCACTACGACGCGCCGGTCGATCCGAACCTCGTGCTGTCGAACATCTCGTCTCTCTATATCCTGCCCGAGCACGTCTGGGGCTCGCACGCCGGCAATCAGGGCAAGGATCTGAAGGCGTTCCGTCCCGAGAACTCGCTGCCGCTGGTGTCGGGCGGCCCGTTCCAGATCACCAAGTACGAGAAGAAGGGCACCACGGTGTTCAAGCCGAACCCGGGCTGGTGGGGCCCCAAGCCGCACGTGGAGGCGGTCGGTCTCGTCTATTACACCAACTCGGACTCGATGATCGCCGACCTCAAGTCGGGCCAGATCTCGGCAGTGGATCAGGTGCCGTACACCGCGGTGAACGCGCTCAAGCAGTCCGGCGGACTGGCGATCACACCGTATAAGTACGGCGAGTTCACCAACATCACCTGGAATTCGAACCCGCGTAAGCCGCAGAACCGCGAGCTGCTCGATCCGCGGGTGAAGAAGGCGATGTCCATGTGTGTCGACCGTCAGCAGATCATTGACGTGATCTACGACGGGCAGGCAACACTGGCCAACCAGAGCGTCATCGGCCCGTTCGGCATCAACTGGCAGAGCCCCGACGACCAGAAGCTCGAGTACAACTGCGACCAGGCCAACGCCATGCTCGATCAGCTCGGGTACAAGCGGGGAGCCGACGGCACCCGCGTGGCACCGGCCACGACCGGCAAGTACGCCCAGCCCGCGCATCCGATGCAGTACCAGATCATGGTGCCGGGTAGCCTCGACTTCAACGGCAGCCGCGAGTTCTCCATCGTCCAGGACGGCTGGTCGAAGCTTGGCATCAAGGTCACCCAGCAGGCCGGCGGCGACTCCGCACAGGCCTACGCGATCGAGACCGACGACAACTGCGACGCGGCCAAGTCGACCGGATACGCCAAGTTCGACATCGCCCTATGGGACTGGTTCTCGTACACGGATCCGGACTTCCAGTTGTCGGTCGCGACCAAGGGCCAGTGGTGCTCCTGGAGCGACACCGGCTATGACAACCCGTCGTACGATCAGATGTACAAGCAGTCAGGCACCTTGGCGGGTGACCAGCGCCTGGCGCTCGTGCAAAAGATGGACAAGCTGATCTCCGACGAGTGGATCTATACGTACCTCGTGAACGAGAAGGCCATCTCGGCGGCGCAGCCGAACTGGGGCGGTTACCACCCCGAGCTGAACGGCTACAACTATGGCTACATGACAGAGCCCTACCAGAAGTAGACGGCGCGCCGAGCGGGGCGCGGAACGAAAGAGGAACGAGTGGAAGGACGAGCCGACTATGTGGTGAAGCGGACCCTGTTCGCGCTGCTCACCGTGTTCGTGGCCGTCACGATCAACTTCCTGCTGTTCCGCGCCCTGCCCGGCGATGCCGTGTCGGGGCTGCGCTGCCAGCACTGCACGATCCAGTTCAAGGCCGCCCTGCGCCACGATCTCGGCCTGGACAAGTCGAAGTGGGAGCAGTACAAGATCTACCTCAAGCAGCTCGCCCACGGGAACCTGGGCCTCTCGGACGTCTCCCACGAGCCCGTGCGCGGCCTGCTCTGGGACCCGCTCAAGAACACGCTTCTGATGCTGACGCTGGGCACCGTCTTTTCGATCGTGTTCGGCCTACTGACGGGGGTGGTCGCCGCCTGGCGACGAGGCACGTGGGTGGATAAGGGATCGCTATGGACGAGCCTGGCCTTCTACTCGATGCCGACCCAGTGGCTGGGGCTGATGATCGTCTACTTCGTGGCCGACCGGGTAGGGTTGCCGCATGGCGGCATCCAGAGCCCCGACCTCGGCATCCTGGGCAACCCCTCCACGTACGACTACTGGAAGGACCGGCTCGAGCACATGATCCTGCCGGCCATGACGCTGGGGCTGGTGCTCTACGGCGAGTACACCCTGATCGTGCGCTCGGCGATGCTGGAGACGCTGGGCGAGGACTACGTCCTGACCGCGCGCGCCAAGGGCCTCAGCAACTGGGCGATCGTGCGCAAGCACGGCCTGCGAAACGCGATGCTGCCGATCGTCACGCTGATCGCGCTGTCGCTCGGGTTCATCGTCGGCGGCGCGATCACCGTCGAGTACGTGTTCGACTACCCGGGCATCGGCCTGGCGATCGTCGATGCGATCGACAAACGCGACTACACGTTCCTGCAGGGCGCGTTCCTACTGCTGACGATCTCGGTGATCCTGTTCAACTTCCTGGCTGACCTCTTGTACTTCAAGCTCGATCCACGGGTGACGACATGACGCTCGACCATCCGCTTCCGGCTGCGCCGGAACAGCTCGAGGAGCTGTCCGCCGAGGGCTTGGGCGAGCGCCGCACGCCGGGCTTCATGCGCTCGGCGATCCTCACTCAGCCGGCCGCGCTGGTGGGCCTCGCGGTGCTGTTCTTCTTCGTGTTCGTCGCGATCTTCGGCTCGTACCTGGAGCCGTACTCGATCCACGAGAAGACCGGCCCGGTCTACGCGCCGCCCAGCTCGGCCCACTGGCTCGGCACCGACGACGGCGGCGTGGACATGCTCTCGCTGCTGATCGCCGGCACCCGCGTTTCGATGGAGGTCGGGTTCGCCGCGGCCCTCGTGGCGATGCTGATCGGCGGCGCGGTGGGCGTCATCTCGGGGTTCGTCGGCGACATCATCGACGTGGTGCTGATGCGGATCACGGACATCTTCCTGGTCATCCCCGACATCCCGCTGATGATCGTGATGGCCGCGATCTTCGGGCGCAGCCTGAGGAACATCATCATCATCATCGGCATCATCTACTGGACGAGCACCGCCCGGCTGATCCGTGCCCAGGTGAAGAGCGTGCGAGAGCGGGTATACGTGAAGCGGGCGCGATCGCTGGGAGCGACGAACAACCGGCTGGTGTTCAAGCACGTGCTGCCGCAGGTGGCGCCGCTGCTGATCGCCAACACGGTGCTGATGGTGGCGCTGGCGGTGTTCGCCGAGACCTACATCACGTTCCTCGGCCTGGGCGATCCCAGCGCCATCTCCTGGGGCCGGCTGATCGAGAACGCGTTCCTCGGCAACGCCGTGCTGAACAACGCCTGGTGGGCGATCGTGCCGCCCGGCGTGTGCGTGACGATCGTGATCCTGGCCTGCACCATGGTCGGCCAGTCGATGGAGGATGCGCTCAACCCGCGCCTCAAGGTCGGCCACCTCTCGGTGCGGCGGTTCCGGCTGCGGCCGCTGGGCGGAAAGCTCGACTCGGAGTGAGTCGCGAGCCGATCCTCTCGGTCGAGGACCTGCACGTCTGGTTCGACCTCTCCGGTGGCAGCGAGCTGCACGCCGTCCAGGGCGTCAGCTTCGACCTGCGGCCGGGCGAGCGGATGGGGCTGGTGGGCGAGTCGGGTTGCGGCAAGACCACCACCATCCTGGCGATGATGGGGCTGCTGCCGTCCAGCGCCTCCGTCGCCGGCAGCGTCTCGCTGGACGGCGAGAACATCATGGCCAAGGGCGAGGACACCGTCAGCCCGCACCGCTGGAAGGACATCGCGATGGTCTTCCAGGGGGCGATGAACGCCTTCAACCCGGTCAAGACGATCGGCAGCCAGATCGTCGAGCCGATGGAGCTGCACGGCACCGCCACCGGCAAGGCCGCGCGCGGGCAGACGAGGGAGCTGCTGGAGCTGGTCGGCATCTCGGGCGACCGCGTCAACAACTATCCGCACGAGTTCTCGGGCGGCATGCGGCAGCGGGCGGCGATCGCGCTGGCGCTGGCCTGCGAGCCGAGGGTGCTGCTCGCCGACGAGCCGACGACGGCGCTGGACGTGATGGTGCAGGCGCAGATCCTCGAGCTGCTCGTGCGGCTGACGCGTGACCTCGGTCTCTCGATGATCCTGGTCACGCACGACCTGCCGGTCGTGGCGCAGGTCTGCGATCGGGCGGCGGTGATGTACGCCGGCGAGATCGTCGAGATGGGCGCGATGTCGAGCATCTACCACGACCCGCGGCACCCCTACACGCGCATGCTGTTCGGCGCCACACCCGATCTGCTCGGCGACGCGGACGTGCTCTCGATTCCGGGGGCGCCGCCGCGGCTCGACCGCGAGATCGTGGGGTGCCCGTTCGCTCCCCGTTGCGACTCCGCGTTTGCGCCGTGCGCGACGGTCGCGCCGCGCCGGATGGAGACGTCGCCCGGCCACGAGGCGGTCTGCCATCTCAACGACCACGTGGTCGCGAAGGAGCCGGCATGAGCACCACGGCCGAGCCCGGGCCGCTGCTCGAGGTCGACGACCTGGTCACGCGCTACCCGGTGTCGCGCGGGGTCGTCGGCACGCTCAAGCGGCAGCCGCGGCTGCAGGTGCATGCGGTGGAGGGCGTCAGCTTCTCGGTCGGCCCCGGCGAGATGGTGGCGCTGGTGGGCGAGTCCGGCTGCGGCAAGACCAGCACGGCGCAGACCGTGATCAGGATGGTCGACAACCAGGGCGGGTCGATCCGGTTTGACGGGCGCGACATCACCGGGATGTCGGCGGGCGGCATGCGGCCGCTGCGGCGGGAGATCCAGATGATCTACCAGGATCCCTACGAGTCGCTCGACCCCCGTTTCCGGGTGCGCGACACGATCGAGGAGCCGTTGCTCGTGCACAAGCTGGGCGGCTCGTCCAAGCAGCGGGAGCAGAAGGTGCTGGAGGCGCTGAAGCGGGCCGGGCTGACGCCGCCCGACCTGTTCATCGACCGCTTCCCGCACGAGCTGTCGGGCGGGCAGCGGCAGCGCGTCGCGATCGCCGCGAGCCTGGTGCTCGACCCCAAGCTGCTGGTCGCCGACGAGCCGGTCTCGATGCTGGACGTGTCGGTGCGAGCCGGCATCCTGTCGCTGCTGGACGGGCTGCGCAGGGAGGGCATGGGCATCCTCATGATCACGCACGACCTGTCGACGGCGGCCCACTTCGCGGATCGGATCGCGGTCATGTACCTGGGGCGGATCGTGGAGGAGGGGCCGGCCCAGGAGGTCGTGCGCAACCCGCAGCATCCCTACACGCGCGCGCTGATCTCGGTGGTGCCGAAACGCGACCCGAACGAGCAGACGGTGCCGCAGATCCTGACGGGCGAGACGCCGAACCCTGTGCACGTGCCGTCAGGCTGCAGGTTCCACCCGCGCTGCCCCGTGGCCGAGGAGGCGTGCCGCACGATCGACCCGAGCTTGCAGCGGCCGAACGGCGCGAACGTGCCCGAGCACCGGGCGGCGTGCATCGTGACGGCGCCCGGGCCGTCGGCCGACGAGGTGGGGCCGGACGGACGCAGCGCGGGGCAGCTTGCCGCCGCCGCGCTGAGGCCGGCGGCGCTGGAGCTGAGCGGCTGGTGGCGCCGGGCGTGGGCGCTCCTGATCGACGTCGTCGTGGTGCTGGCAGGCGGCGTCGCGCTGGGCGGCGTGCTGGCTTTTGTGCCGGGGAGCCTGGGCTCCAATCTGCGGCTGGGCATCGGCGTGGTGCTGTTCTCCGCGCTCTACTTCACGATCGCTCACGGCAGCACCGGGCAGACGCTCGGCAAGCGCGCGCTCGGGGTCGCGGTGCGCGACGTGCACGGCAGCGGGCCGATCGGCTATCCCCGGGCGTTCGTGCGCTGGCTGGCGTTCGCGGTGTGCACGCTGCTGGCCGTCGTGCTGATCGTCGACCTGCTGTTCCCGCTGTGGGACGACCGGCATCAGGCACTGCACGACAAGGTCGCCTCCTCGTCCGTGTTCCAGGTGTAGCCGCCCGCGCACGTGATCGCCGATCTGCACCTCGACGCGCTGCTCGACGTGCTCGAGCGGCGCGAGCTCGGCGACGACGACGCGTTCGCGCAGCGGCACCTGCCGATGCTGGAGGCGGCCGGCGTGCGGGTGCAGGTGCTGCCGGCCTTCGTGGACGACAGGCACCTGCCGGAGTCGGCGCTGCGGGTCACCATCCAGCAGCTGGACGCGGCCCGGCGCGAGGCCGACCGCTCGGAGGGCAGGCTGCGCATCGTGGAGGGGACGCTCGAGCTGCGCGAGGCGATCGCCGACGGCACCATCGCGGGCATCCTGTCGCTCGAGGGCGTGGAAGCGCTGGGGCGGGACCCGGGCATGATCCGCACCCTGCACCGGCTGGGTGTGAGGATGGCCGGGCTGACGTGGAACCGGGCGAACGCGTTCGCAGACGGGCTGGCCGAGCAGACCGGGGCCGGCATCACCGGGCTCGGGTTCGAGCTGCTGGACGAGATGGGGCAGCTGGGGATGGCGCTCGACCTGTCGCACCTGAGCCCGCGCGGGTGCGAGCTGGCGCTGGAGCGGTACGGCGGCCCGGTGCTGGCGTCGCACGCCAACGCGGCGTCGGTGTTCGCACACCCGCGCAACCTTGCCGACGACGTGCTGGCGGGCGTGGGAGAGCGGGGAGGGGTGGTGGGCCTGTGCGCCATTCCGGCGTTCGTGGGCCCGGGCGATCCAGCCCAGCGTCTGGCCGAGCATCATCACCACATCGCCGCCGTCGCCGGCGCTGACGCGGTGGCGTTCGGGGCCGACTTCTGCGGCTTCTTCGGCGACGGGATCGACCCGCCGCTGCTGCCGGAGCAGCCGACCGATGTGGACACGATGCTTGCGCGCCAGGCGGAGCCGCCGCGGGAGACGTTCTACGCCGACGTGCTGTCGGCGGTCGGCCAGCCGGACGACGGGGCGCTGGCCTGGGGTAACGCCGTCCGGTTCCTGGAGGGCGTGCTGGCGTGAGCGCCGCGGAGCTGATCGAGAGCTATCGCCGGCGCGAGCGCTCGCCGGTTGAGGTGGCGATCGACGCGCTGGATCGGATCGAGCGAGTGCAGCCGCGGGTGAACGCGTTCGTGACGGTCACCGGCGAGCTGGCGCTGGAGCAGGCGGCAGCAGCCGAGCGGGCGTACGCAGACGGGATGGCGGCGCCGCTGGCGGGCGTTCCCATCACGATCAAGGACCTGCTGGACGTGACGGGGGTGCGCACGACGGGCGGATCGCTCCTGTCGGAGCGGCACGTGGCGGAGGCAGACGCGCCGTTCGTGGCGGTGGTGCGGGCGGCCGGCGCGGTGATCCTGGGCAAGACGGCGACGCCCGAGGCCGGGTGGAAGGGCGAGACGACGAGCCGGGTGCACGGCTCCACCGAGAACCCCTGGCGGGCCGGGGCTTCGGCCGGAGGATCCAGCGGTGGCGCGGCGGCCGCGGCGGCGCTGATGCCGGACGTCCTGCACCAGGGCGGTGACGGCGCCGGGTCGATCCGCATGCCTGCGTCGATGTGCGGCGTGTTCGGGCTGAAGCCGACCTGGGGTCTGGTGCCGACCGATCCGGTCAACTC
>DASUHV010000045.1:0-3791 GCA_036273355.1 Gaiellales bacterium | reverse complement strand
ATCCGGTCCGTGGGCGAGCAGCTGCCGACGCTGCGCTCCGTCGCGACTCCGCGGATGGGACTGCTCTGCGCGGCCGGGTTCGCGGGCTACCTGGGCATGGCCGGCCTCGCCTTCCTGATCTCGCTGCGCGCGGACGACGCGTTCGCGCTGGGCGCCACCGGCCGCGGCGCGGTGCTGGCCGTCTACGGGGCCGCCGGCCTCCTGTTCGGGCGGCTGGGCGGGCTCGGCTCGGAGCGGCTGGGCCCGGCCCGGGCGGCGGTGTTGGCGGCGATCGGCTGCGCCGCGATGATCGCGCCGCTCGGCATCGCCCCGTCGGTCGGGGCGATGGCGCTGCTGTGGTTCGCGGCGGGCGCGGTGTCGGCGCTGTTGTGGGCGGCCCTGAACACCATCGCCGTCGAGGCAGTGCCTGCCAACCGCGGCGGCGCCGTCTCGCTGTTCGCGGCGTTCAAGTTCTCCGGGACGGCGGTGGCGCCGCTGGCGTGGCTGCCGGTCTACGACGCGTCGCCGGGGGTTGCCTTCCTGGCCGCCGGGATCGTGCTGCTGGCGATCGTACCGCTGGCGCCGTGGTCGCTGCGCGTGCCCTAGGTCCGCGCGGCGAGCGCCCGCATCACCCACACCGCCAGCACCCGTGCGCAGCGGGCCACGTCCTCGAGCTCGACGTGCTCGTCAGGGGCGTGCGCCAGAAACGGATCGCCGGGGCCGTAGAGCACGGTCGGCGTGGCGCCCTCGTTGATCAGCAGCCGCATGTCGGCGCCGTAGGGGACGCCCACGAAGGCCGGCAGCTTGCCCAGCACGTCGCGGGCGGCCTCGCCCAGGCCCCAGGGCAGCGCGTGGGTATGGGGCACGACGGCCGAGGCGAAGCGCCCGCCGGTGATCTCGATCGAGGCGGGGTGGTCGCGCAGCCACTCGTCGCCGGCACAGGCGGCGGCCACGGCTGCTCGCAGCGCCTGCTCGGCCTGCTCCGGCGTCTCGCCGACGCGGACGCCGTAGCGCCCCTCGACGGTAACCCGGTCGGGAACGGTCGACGACCAGTCGCCGCCGGATATGCGGCCCAGGTTGGTGGGGTAGGGGAGACCGAGCTCGCGCATGGCCGGGTTCTGCTCGCTCTCGTTGCGTTCGCGCTCGTCGGCCAGCAGCCCGTCGTGGATGACCCGCAGCTTCTCGATGGCGGAGACGCCCTTGAGGCGGTAGGCGGCGTGGGCGGAGCGGCCGCTGACCGTCAGCAGGAAGGTGATCGCCCCGGCCTGCGCGGTCACGATCTCGAGCCTGGTGGGCTCGGTGATGACGGCCATCTCGGCCACGTAGCCGGCCCGGATCGCGGCCAGCATGCCGGCGCCGCCGTCCTCCTCGCTGGGCACGGTCACCAGCACCGCCTCGCCCTGCAGCTCGGTCTCGGTGTCGACCAGCGCCCGCAGCGCGGCCAAGGCGGCCACCACGCCGCCCTTCATGTCCAGCGAGCCGCGCCCGTACAGGCGGCCATCGCGCAGCTCCGCACCGAACGGGTCGGTGCTCCAGTCCTCACGCTGACCCGGCGACACCGTGTCGATGTGTCCGGCGATGATCACCCGGCGCGGCGCGCCGACCAGGCCGATGGCGCCCGCCACGACGGGCAGCGTCGTGCGGGGCGCCTCCATGCCGGGGAAGTCGGGGTCGCCGGCCAGCTGTGACGGGTCGGCGTCGACGCGGGTCACCTCGAGGCCGGCATGGGCCATCCGCAGGGCCGCCTCGGTCTGCACGGCGCCCTCCTCGCCGGTGACGCTGGGGATCCGCACCAGCGCTGCCAGGTCGTCGCCGATGCGGTCGCGGTCGACGGCCGCGACGACGGCAAGCTCCGCGGGCGTCAGGTTCTTCATCCGCGCAGGATGGGACGGGTCAGGCAGGTCGGCCCGCCGCTGCCGTTCACGCCCACCTGGCCCGCGAGGAAGGCGTGCACCTCGGCGCCGGCCGCCTCCAGCCGCGCGCGCGTGACCGGGTTGCCGTCGGCGACAACGGCCACGCCGGGACTGACGGCCAGGACGTTGCAGCCGAGCGAGAGGTACTCCTCCTCGGGCACCTCGACCAGCCGCACGCCGCGCTCCTGCAGCAGCTCCAGCAGGCCGCACGGAAACAGCGGCAGGAACACCACCGCCAGGTCGTCTGCGATCGGTGAGATCACGCTCATCAGGTGCACGAGCTCGCCGGCGCCCTTCCAGTAGGGGACGTCGAATATCTCAACCTCTACTTCAGGTTCAAGGATGGAGCGGAGCTGGGCGGCGCCGGCGCGGTTGGTGCGAAGCGTCCGGCCCACGCACAGGGTGCGCTCGTCCAGCCAGAACGTGTCGCCGCCCTCCGCCGTGCCGGGCGACTCGATCCGGCCCACCGTGGGGATGCCGTGCTCGTTGCACCAGCGTTCGATCACCAGCTCCTCGCCGACCCGGTTGGGCTTGCCGGCCAGCAGCGGCAGCACGCCGCGGTCGGTGACCAGCGCCGGGTCGAACGTGTAGGTGAGGTCAGGGTCGTAGTCGGAGCCCAGCTGGTGGACAGTCGCGCCCAGGTCGGTCAGGATCGTCGTCAGCGCGTCGTGCTCGCGCTGGGCCGCCTCCAGGTCGACGGGGTGCAGGTAGCCGTGGGCGGGGTCGTCGAAGGCGGCGCCGAAGGCCGCAGCGGGGCGCTTCACCAGGACGTCGCGCAGCTGCGCGGTCATGCTCTGGGCGCCGAAGGTGCGGGTGCTCATGCCTGCGAACAGTAGACTGTCGCGACGTCCCATGAGCGATGAACACGACTACCGCGAGCAGTACAACGAGGCCATCGCCAGGGCCGTGGCCGGGCAGGTCGGCGTGTACCCGGACTTCGACCGCCATCGCCAGGAGACGGTGTGGCGGGTGCTCTCGTCCGACCGCCAGGCGCTGCTCACGTTCTGCCAGCGGCAGGGCATCTCGGTGGGCAGGATGGACACCATCAAGACCCTGAAGAGCCCCAAGCCGCTGTACCAGCTGATGGCCGTCGGCCACGACGCCCAGACGATCGCGAAGTGGCAGGGAGCGCACTAGCGGGCGTGGCCCTGATCGTCGTCGACTTCGACGGCACGATCACCGAGTCAGACAGCCTCGTCGAGATCGTGCAGACGCACGCTCCGCGGCTGCTCGACGAGCTGGAGGGCGACCTCGACGCCGGACGGATCACGCTGCACCAGTGCATCGAGCGCGAGTTCGCCGCGGTGCGGGGCGACCACGACACGATCGTGGCGGAGGCGGTCGGGCGGGTGCGGGTGCGGGCCGGCTTCGCGGAGTTCGTGGCGGCCGCGCAGGCGGCGGGGCACCGTGTGGTGGTGGTGTCGAGCGGCTTCGAGGCGATCATCCGGCCGGTGCTGCTGCGCGAGGATGTCCCCGAGGTGGAGGTGTTCGCGCACGAGGTGCGGTTCTCGGCCGATGGCGGGGTGGTGGAGTTCCGCCACGGCGAGGAGTGCGATGTCTGCGGTCAGGAGTGCAAGCGGTCGGTGGTCGCGGCGCTGTGGGACGGCGGCGACGTTGTCTACGTGGGTGACGGCTACTCCGACCGCTGCGCGGCGCTGGCCGCCGACCGCGTGTTCGCGCGGCGCGGCCTGGCCCGCGACCTGGCGGCCGAGGGCGTCGCCTACGAGCCGTTCGACGACTTCGTGAGCGTGCGGGCGGCGCTGGGCCTGTAGCTACTCGGCGGTGGTGTAGGTGGCGGTGATGCCGCCGTCCACCACCATGGCGGCGCCGTTCGTCCAGCTGGACTCGTCGCCGGCCAGGTAGAGCACGGCGTTGGCGATCTCCTCGGGCTTGCCGAGG
>DASUHV010000044.1:0-9259 GCA_036273355.1 Gaiellales bacterium | reverse complement strand
TATCTTGGAGAAATCTTCGAAATCCGGACAAAATTGCAACGGATTCCGTGACAGGTCTTCCAATTGTCAATATCGTGACCTAGGATGCAGCCGTGCCCCCTGGCGGCGGGTGGCATACAACTGACCCCCGCCGGACTCGGGCCCCAAGCGCCCACTCGCGATCCGGCCAACTCTGAAGGAGCCAAGTAGACGTGGCTGGATCAACCGTGCTCGTCGTCGAGGACGAGCCCCGAATCGTGGAGTTTCTGGTAGAGAACCTCCGCGCAGACGACTACTCGGTGCTGACCGCCGGCACCGCCGAAGAGGCGATCGAACTGCTCGCCCAATCGCAGCCCGACCTGATGCTGCTGGACGTGGTGCTGCCCGGCATGAGCGGCATCGACCTGTGCCGCCGCGTGCGCGGCGGCGACGGCATCAACGAGCCGTGGGACCCTGACCTGCCGATCATCATGTTGTCGGCCAAGGCGGAGCACACCGATCGCGTCCGCGGCCTGTCCCGCGGCGCCGACGACTACGTCACGAAACCCTTTCACTACCCGGCGCTGCTGGCTCGCATCGCCGGCCTGCTGAAGCGCGTGTCGCGGGTCGACGAGCGCCATCTGCTGTCGGTCGGCGAGCTGGTCGTGAACACGCTGTCCAAGCAGGTGAAGGTGGGCGGCATCGGGGTGCAGCTGTCGGTCAAGGAGTTCCAGCTGCTGGCCACGCTGGCGGCTGAGCCGGAGCGGGTGTTCTCGAAGCAGGAGCTGCTGGAGCATGTCTGGGGATTCAAGTCGCCGGGCCGCACGCGAACGCTCGACTCCCACGCCAGCCGGCTCCGGCAGAAGCTGGCGGCCTGCTCCGACCGGGCCTGGATCGCAAACGTGTGGGGCCACGGCTACCGCGTCTGCGCACCGGAATGAGGTTGGGCGGCTACTGGCTGCGGCTGGCGACCCCGTTCGCGTTGATCGTGGCGGGGGTGGTGGCGGGCGCGGCTCAGCGAAACGATCCGCCGATGCTGCTCGCGCTCGCCGTCGCCGCCTTCGCGGCGACGGTGGTCACGAGTGCTGTGCAGGCCCGCCGGGTGGTCGCCCTCGTCCACGAGATCGGCTCGTTCGCCGAGCAGGTCAGCGCGGGTGAGTACGGCGCTCGCGTCTCGGCCGGTGGTCCCGCCGAGATCGATGCCCTGGCGGCGAGCGTCAACGCCATGGCCGCCCGGCTGGCCCGCGAGGGTCATGCCAGGGCCAGCTTCATCGGCAAGGTCTCGCACGAGCTGCGCACGCCGCTGACGGTGATCAAGGGGTACGTCTACACGCTCCGGCGAGCCGAGGACGATCCGGTCAAGGCCGATCGGCTGGACGTGATCAACGGCGAGTGCGAGCGCCTCGCCTACCTGGTCGAGGATCTGCTCGAGCTGTCGCGGGCGCAGGCCGGCGAGCTGCGCGTGTCGGCCGAGACGTTCCCGCTCCGCGACTGCGTCGAGGAGGTCGCAGAGCGCCTGCGCGGCGTGGCTGAGCAGCGCCACGTCAGCATCGACCTTGCCTGGACAGGCAACGGATCGCTTGTGATGGGGGACGAGAACCGCGTGCGCCAGATCTTCGCGAACCTGCTGACCAACGGCATCAAGTACGCCCCGCCCGGCACATCGGTCAGGATCGACGGTGACAGCACCGGCCACGAGCTGCGGGTGTCCGTGTCCGACGGCGGGCGCGGCATCCCGCCCGACGCCCTGCCGCGCATCTTCGACGAGTTCTATCAGCCCGACGGCGCGGAGCCGGGTGCGGGTCTCGGCCTGGCCGTCGTGCGCGAGCTGACCGAGGCGCACGGAGGCCACCTCGAGGTGGAGAGCTCGGTGGGGGAGGGCACGCGGTTCACCGTGGGCCTGCCCGCGTGGGAGGTGGCGTTGTGAGCGGCGGTCGCCCCGCTCCCCTGCGGCTGGCCCATGTGGAGCAACGCCCCGAGGTGGTCGTGGTGGTCGCCCCGGACGAGCCGCCTCCGGGATGTGAAGCGCTGGTCATCGAGCCCGCCCTGGCTGGCCCGGCGCGGATGGGAACTCCGGGCCGGGCAAGTGGCCGGATCCTCGTGCGTGCGTCGCTGCCGGGCATCGGCGGCCGCTACCTCGTGCAGGTTGCGCGCAGCGCCGCCGCCGGAGGATGGACCGCCGAGGAGCTGGCCGCGCTGGTGGTCGAGCTGGAACGCCGGTGCACCTACCTGCTGCTGGCCTCGACCGTAGCGCCCGTGCTCGGGTCGCGACCGCGCCGGGTCGGCGTGCATGGTCCACGGCGGGCCGTGGCCTGGGACGGTGGCGGGTGGTCGGGGGCCCACACCCGCGACCTGGCGGCGTCCTCCCGTGCGGTGTCCGGACGGGGCTACCTGTGCGCGGCTGCCACCTCGGGATCGGCGCCGCCGCGGGCCGTCGCCGCGTCGCTGGCGGACCTGACCGCCGCGGGGGTTTCGGTGGGGCGGATCACGCACGGCGTTGCCGCAGCGCTGGGCGCGTCATGGGCCGCCGAGCTGCTGGGAGCGCCACCGCTCTCGGCCGCCCAGCTGCAACGCCTGCGCGAGCAGTTCGGTGCCGCGCCACGCTGCGACTGGTGCGGCCTGCCGGTGGTCGGCCGCCACTGCCGCCGCTGCAGCCCGGGCAGGCATTCGTGAGCCGGCACCGCCGGCGCAGCGTGGTGCTCGGGGCGCTGGCGCTCGTGCTGGCGCTGGTGGCGGTGTACGGGTTCGGCGGCGGCTCCGGCCGCCCCTCACCTCAGCCGATGCAGCGAGTCGTATCTATGCGCCGCCCGGTGGCACCGGGACAGCGGATCGCCCCAGCGGATCTGGCCACGGGAGCGGTGCCGGTCACCTGGGCGAACCCCCATCAGCTGGCCGACCCCGGCGTGGCGGTGGGCCAGGTCGCAGCCGTGGCCCTGCCGGCGGGTGCTCCGTTGATGGACTCGGAGCTGGCCCGCGCGTCGGCCGGGCAGGACGGCAGGGACGTCTCGCTGCGCCTGGACGAGGCGGCCGGGCTGCCCCTGGATCCGCCCGACGGTATGACCGCCGACCTCTATCTGGTGCGGCCGGGCCGCGGTCCGCGCGTGCTGCTTGTGCTGGCCGACACGCTCGTGATCGCATCGCGGACGGTCGACGGAGCCGCCGTCGCGACCCTGCGCGTACCCGCGCGGGACGTTCCGGTGCTGATCCAGGCCGAGTCGGCCGGCTCGCTGCGTCTGGTGGGGCGGAGCGGACCGTGAGCGCCGAGCGGCGGTGCCTGGTCGTGGGTGGTGACCCTGCCGTGGCAGCGGGCGTCGTCGCGGTGATCGAGTCGGCCCCGGGCCTGGTCTGCGGCGGCGTCCTGGAACCGGCCGCCGCGATATCCGGGCTGCGCCCCGTCTGCGACGTGATCGTTGCCTGCGACGCGGCGGGACAGACGGCGATCGAGCTGGCCGCGCCGCTGATCCGAACCTGTGGCGGAGTGCCCGTGATCGTGGCGACGGCGGCCCCTGACATCGGAGCCCACCGCGCGGCGCTGGCCGTGGGTGCTCGGGGGGTGCTCGGTCTCCCGCCCGACGCGGATGAGCTGGTGCGGTCGGTCGGCAGCGCCGCCGGTGCCCGCCTCGAGCAGGAGTCGCGCAGGCAGGCAGGCCGCGTGGTCGCGATCTGCGGAGCGAAAGGCGGCTGCGGCGTGAGCGTTCTGGCCACGAGCGTCGCCCGTGCGGGGCGCGGGCTTCTGATCGACATGGCAGGAGGCTTCGACGACGCGGCCCAGCGGCTGGGCTGTGCCCCGCGCAGGAGCCTGGCGGACGTCGCCGGGCTGGATGACGCGCTCAGCGCCGACGCGCTGCGATCGCTCGTCTGCACCCACCCTGACGGGATGCAGCTGGTGGCACGGTCCGCCGACCCGGGCGCGAGCGAGATGGTGTCCCCCGACCTGGCTCGGGCACTCGTCCGCGAGAGCAGGGCGGTGGCTGCGCTGACCTTGACCGACCTGGGGGTGGCCACCGGCGAGCACACCCTGGCGGTGGCGGTCAGCGCTGACCGTACGCTGCTCGTGGCGACGCCGCACCCGCCCGTGGTCGACTGCGCGGCGCGCGCCGCATCGTGGTTCGATCGCCGGGGCGTTCCCGGTGGGTCGGTGGGCCTGGTGGTCAACCGGTGGTCGCGCGGCGGCGAGATGTCGCTCCGCGGAATCGAGCGGGCCGTGGGCGTGCCCGTGGTCGCGGTGGTGCGCGAAGGCGTGCTGCCGGGATCGGAAGGCCGTCCCCACCCGGCCGTGGAGGAGCTGTTCGGGGAGCTGGTCGCGTGACCGATCCGGGCGGCCTGGTTGCGCGCTACCGCGATCGCATTCGCCGCGAGGTGCTCGAGCACGGGGTCACCGGCGCGGACCCGCGGGCCGCGCTGGCCGCGCGCACGCGGGCGCTGTTGCGTAGCGAGGTGGCCCTGCCGCCGGGTGACCTCGATCGACTGGTCGAGGCCATGCTCGACGACGCGCTCGGCGCCGGGCCGCTCGAGCCGCTGATGCGCGACCCGGACGTGACCGAGGTGATCGCGAACGGGCCGGATCACGTGTACGCGGAGCGGCGCGGATTGTTGCGGCGAGAGCAGGTTCGGTTCGAGGACGAGGCGCACCTGCGCCACGTGATCGAGCGGATCGTGACCGCGGTCGGCCGGCGCGTCGACGAGTCCAGTCCGATGGTCGACGCGCGGCTGCCCGACGGTAGCCGTGTCAACGCCGTGCTTCCGCCGGTCGCGCTGGACGGGCCGCTCCTGACGATCAGGCGATTCGCGGCCGAGGGACTTTCGATCGACGACATGGTTTCGCGCGGTTCTCTGACCTCTGCCCAGGCCGAGCTCCTGGGCGGCTGCGTGGCTGGACGGCTGAACGTCGTTGTCAGCGGCGGCACCGGAACCGGCAAGACGACGCTCCTGAACGCGATGGCGGCCTACATCGGGCGTGACGAACGCATCGTCACGGTCGAGGACGCTGCCGAGCTGCGCCTGGCCCAGCCGCACGTGGCACGCCTGGAGACGAGGCCTGCGAACGTCGAAGGCCGAGGCGCGATCGAGCTCCGCGCGCTCGTGCGAAACGCGCTTCGCATGCGGCCCGACCGGATCGTGGTCGGCGAGGTGCGTGGTCCCGAGGCGCTGGACATGCTGCAGGCGATGAACACCGGGCACGACGGGTCGCTGACGACCGTGCACGCCTCGTCGCCGGCCGATGCCATGCGGCGGATCGAGACGATGGTGCTGATGGCCGGGCTGGAACTTCCACACGCCGCCGCGCGAGAGCAGGTATTCGCTGCCGTCGACGTGGTCGTGCACGTGTCCCGCGCCGCCGACGGCAGGCGGTTCGTGCGGTCGCTAGACGGGCACGATCCGGCCGAAGGGGAGCTCCGCCGGCTGGATGGCGAGCTCGTGGGTCGCCTGCGGGAGCTGCGATGCGGCTGCTGACAAGCCGATCACAGGCCCGGCGTGAGCGGGTGGTGGCCGGTCAGATGCACCTGGTGGCGGCGGAGCTGGCGGCGCACGTACGGGCCGGTCGCACGCTGGCGCAGGCAATCGGCGACGTGACGGAGGACATGCCCGAGCCGGCGCGGTCGGAGCTCGCCGTCGCTGCTGCGGCGATCAGGCTGGGCATGCCCCCGACCGAGGCGCTGGCCGGGCTGCGCGGCGGCCCGGATGCGTCGGTGCTGGCGTCGGCAGTGGCCGTTCAGCTGCGTGTCGGCGGCGACCTGGCGACCCTGCTCGACGGCCTGGCGGAGGCGCTGGTCGAGCGCGATGCCCAGCGCCGGGCGGCCGAGGTGGCGACGGCGCAGGCACGTGCGACGGCGCGGATGGTGGCCGCCATGCCACTGGCGTCGGTGCTGGGTCTGGCGTTGATCGACTCCTCTGCGCTGGCGGCGCTGCTCGGATCACCCGTCGGTCTGGGCTCCCTCGTCGTCTCCGGGGTTGCCACTGCGGCGGGCCTGGCGGTGATCGGCAAGCTGGCCGCGGTGGCGCCGTGATTCGCTGGCTGCTGCTGGCCGCGTGCCTGGTGGTAGCAGCGGAGGCGCGGGCGGCGTGGCGGCGCGATCGGCGGCTGAACGGCCGCGACGCGCGCCGGGTCACGCACCGGCTGGACGCGCTGGTGGCGGCCGGTCACGCCTGCCGGCGGCTGGGCCTGCGCTGCCCGGCGCCGCCATTTCGGCGCGATCGGCTGATTGAGCGATCCGGCCTGGGCGCCCGGCTGGGCGAGCAGGACGTCGACGACGCACGGCTGGGCTCGGTGGTGACGTTCGCATCGGTGGGTGCAGCCGGGCTGCTGCTCCTGCAGTCGCCGGTCGGCCTCGTGGTGGCCGCGGGCTGCGCCGGGTTCGGCTGGCTGTTCCCCGATCTGTGGCTGCGCTCTGCGGCGACGCGCCGCGCGGATGAGATCGAGCGGCAGGCGCCGCTCGCGATCGACCTGATCGCTTCAGCCGTGGCGGCGGGCATCTCCATCGACGAGGCGATCCGGGGGGCGGCCGCCTCGGCATCGGGGCCGCTGCGGGCCGAGCTGGAGGCGGTGTCCGCCAACCTGGTGCTCGGGCATCGCCGCGCGGCGGAGCTGCGCGATCTTGGCGAGCGCACGGCGTCGCCGTCGCTGATGCGTCTGGCGACGGCACTTCGGATCAGCGATCGGCTGGGTGTGCCGCTGGCTGCCGGACTTCGTCGTCAGGCCGCGCGGACGCGCACCGAGCAGGCTCGGGCGGTGCAGGAGCGAGCGGCGAAGGCGGCTCCCCGGATCCTGCTGGTGGTGGTGTTCCTGCTGGTGCCGGCGGCGATGTTGCCGGTGATGACAGCGCTGGCGCTGGCTGCGTCAAGATCCGTCGGCTCGTTCCTCGCCGTCTGAGAGGCTCACCGCGGCCCGGCGGCGTCGAGCAGGTCGGTGATCACGGGGTCGATGGGGACGCCCACGGTCGTGTGCCCGCCGCCCGGCATCTCGTCGAGCCGGGCGCCCGGGATGTGAGCCGCCAGCCAGCGGCCCTGTTGGATCGAGACGAAGCCGTCCTCGTCGCCGTGCCGGACGATCACCGGCACGCGGATGACGGACATCTCGAATCCCCATGGCTTCGCCCACGCCAGGTCATCGTCCAGCCATCCCCAGATCCCGGAGGACACCGCTGACTTGATCGATTGGGCCAGCCACTCCGCGACCTCGGGCACCTCGATCAGCGCGGCCTTGTCGGCGGCGCTCTGGTTTTCCGAGAGCGTCAGTTGCTCACCGGTCAGCGCGGAAAATCCTTTCGCCCCCTGCTCATACTCGGGCGCCAGCTCGGCTGGAGGTTTCGTCCTCAGCGCCCGGATCTCGTCCACCTGGGCCGGCTGAAACCACGTCGTCCAGACCTCGCCGGCCTCGACCGGCGGAGCGGTGCCGGCCATCGTCACCGCGGCCCGCACCCTGTCAGGGAGCAGGGCGGCACAGGCCAGCGCAGTCGAGCCCCCGCCCGACCAACCCGCTATCAAGAAGCGGTCCGCGCCCAGGTGATCGGACAGCGCCGCGATGTCGGCGGCGGCGTCCGCCACCGTGCGCCCCTCATTGCGCGTCGATCCGCCGTACCCGGGCCGCGAGCAGATCACCGAGCGCAGGCCGTGGGCTGCGGCGGCGTCGGCGACGTAGGGGAACTCGACGACGGCGCACGGCGTCCCGACGCAGAAGACCAGCAGCTCCGCGTCGGGGTCGCCGGCCGTGCTGTACTCGAAGACGCGGCCGTCCGGCAGCTGCATTCGGTCGACGCTCATCGGGCGACCCTAGCGAATGCTGCCGCCGACCGGCGTTGTTGCGCATTCGTGACCGGTCGTCACGCGCACGTGACGGTTGCGTCCATACGGTGAACCGCATGCAGCGGGGTCAATCGACGGTCGAGTACCTGGCGCTGGTGCTGCTGGTGCTGGTGGCCGCGTGTGCTCTGGTGCGCTTCCACACGCCGGTGGAGGGCATGGCGGTCGATCTGGCGCAGGCCGTCTCGGGACACGGCCGCCGCCACCTCGTCCACCAGCGGCGGGCACCGCGTCATCATGGGGGTCACCGCCGGCCGGCCGATCGGCGCTGCCTCTGCCCGTTCTCTGCGCAAGCGCGCCCAGGGGGCGCTGCGTAGCGACCGACCCTGCCGTCAGGCTGCACCGGTTCGTCGAGAGGCAAGGCGCCCATCGAGGGACGCGGCCCCGGCACCCGCCCACAGCAGGAACAGGGTGGCCGCCAGCAGCGTTGGCGCCAGCAGCAGGTGCACCGGGCCGCCCTCTGTGCGTCCTGCCGTGATGATCGCTCCGATCATGTTGCAGGCCAGCAGGAAGGCGAAGGGGCGCACGAACAAGCCGAGCAGCAGGGCCACCCCGCCGATCAGTTCAAGACCGCCGACGAGGTATGTCGCGGTGTCGGGAAACGGGATTTCGTAGCGCTCGAACGCGTCTCGTTCGGCCTCGTGGCGAACGAACTTGCTGAGCCCGGACCCGACGAAGACCGCTCCCGCCGCCAGTCGCACGAACAGCGCCAGGAGTTCCCACTTTGGCCGCCGTTGCAGTCCCTGGGTCAGCCAGCGGTGCATGTGCGCCAGTATCGTCGACCGGTCGTCGTCGCGTGCGAAACCAGCTGGACGCGAGGGTCAATCCACCTGGATCGCGGCACGCGTTAGGCTCGTCGACGTGCTTCGTCTCCTCGCCCTGATCGTGCCGTTGTCGCTCGACACGTTTGCGGTGTCCGCGGCGATCGGGGTCTCCGGGGTGTCTGCGCGGGAACGTCTGCGGGTATCGCTGCTGTTCGCGCTGTTTGAGGGGATCATGCCGCTGGTCGGCTTTCTTGTTGGCGCCGCTGTCGGTGGGGTGATCGGGCAGGACGCTGACTACATCGCCGGTGGTCTCTTGATAGCTCTCGGCGGCTACATGCTGCTGGCTGAAGACGAGGCACGGGAGCTGGAGACGGCGCAGATGCTCGCTCGAACCCGTGGGTTGGCCGTGATCGGCCTGGGGGTCGGTATCAGCCTGGATGAGCTCGCGATCGGGTTCTCGGTGGGGCTGTTGCGGATCTCGATCGTCCTTGCCGCAGTCTTGATCGCAGCACAGGCATTCGTTGCGGCGCAGATCGGCATTCGTTTGGGTCAGCGACTGGGCGAGGAGTTCCGGGAAGGTGCAGAGAAGCTCGCCGGAGCGATGCTGGTCGTGCTCGGCCTCGTGTTCCTCGGTCAGGCAGTGCTCGGGGACTAACGGATAGCGCGGGCTTCCCGGACCGCGTAGTAGACGAGCACGTATCCGGCGAGGGGATCGGCCCACCACCAACCGAGCAGGG
>DASUHV010000043.1:0-6069 GCA_036273355.1 Gaiellales bacterium | reverse complement strand
GCGCGGTGCCCGGCTACTCCGACTCGCCGCTGTGCGGGCCGGGGCCGAACCCGGTGCTGGGCAAGGGCCCCGACGACCACGTGCTGGCCGCCGGCGATCCGGTGATCGTCGACCTGGTGGGCGGCCACCAGGGCTACCTGGCAGACCAGACCCGCACCTTCGCGCTCGGCCCGCTCGCCGCCGACCTGCGCGACGCGTACCACCGGGCGGTCGAGATCCTGCGCGCGGTCGAGCCGGAGATCCGGCCGGGCACGCCCCCTAGCGCGCTGTTCGAGCTGGCCGAGCAGCTGGCGGAGCGGGCCGGGCTGGGCGAGCACTTCATGGGACACGGGGCCGGCCGCATCCGCTTCCTCGGCCACGGCGTGGGCATGGAGATCGACGAGCTGCCGGTGCTGGCGCCGGGGTTCGACGAGCCCATGGTGGAGGGGAACGTGATCGCGGTCGAGCCCAAGTTCGTGTTCCCGGGGCGGGGCGCCGTCGGAATCGAGAACATGTACGCCGTCACGGCCGACGGGTTCGAGACGATCACCACGGCGTCCGAGGAGCTGATCGAGTCATGAGCGTGCGACATCCCCAGAGCGAGGAGCAGCAGGCGCTGATCGAGGCGGTGCGGACGCTGGCCCGCGACCACATCGCGCCGCACGCCGCCGAGGTCGACAAGCGGGCCGAGTTCCCGTGGGATGCGGTGCAGCTGCTGCGCCAAAACGACGTGTTCGCGCTCGGGTTCGCCCCGGAGTACGGCGGCACCGGCACCGGGACGCTGACCTTCCTGCGGGCGGTGGAGGAGCTGAGCTGGGCCGACGCCACGGTCGGGCTGGTGCTCGCGGTGCAGTCGCTGGGCGCGATCGCGGTCGAGCTGTCGGGCTCGGCTGAGCAGAAGCAGCGCTACCTGCCGCGGTGGGCCAGCGGCGAGTGGATCGGGGCCTACGCGCTGACCGAGGCCGGGTCCGGCTCGGACGCGCGGGCGATGCTGACGACGGCGCGGCGCGACGGCGACGGGTGGGTGATCGACGGCAGCAAGCGGTTCATCACGAACGCCGGCGTGGCGGACACCTACGTCGTGTTCGCGCGCACGGGCGACGCCATCTCGGCCTTCGTGGTCGAGCGCGACGCGCCCGGGTTCTCGGTGTCGCGGATCGAGCCGAAGATGGGCATCAAGGGATCGACCACCGGCGAGCTCGTGTTCGACGGCTGCCGGGTGGACGCCGCGGCCCTGATCGGCGAGGAGGGCAGCGGGTTCCGCACGGCGATGCGGGTGCTCGATCGCTCGCGGCCGGGGATCGGCGCCCAGGCGCTCGGCATCGCGCAGGCGGCGCTCGACTACGCGCTGCGCTACGCGACCGAGCGGGAGACGTTCGGGAAGCCGCTGTCGGAGCACCAGGGCATCCAGTTCATGCTGGCCGACATGGCGGTCAAGGTCGAGGCCAGCCGCGGGCTGCTCTACGACGTCGGCGTGATGCTGGACGAGGGCATCGATGGGCCGGAGCTGACGCGTGCGTCGGCGATGGCCAAGCTGATGTGCTCGGACACGGCGATGGCGGTGACGACCGACGCGGTGCAGATCCTGGGCGGGTACGGCTACATCGAGGAGTACCCGGTCGAGCGGATGATGCGCGACGCCAAGATCACCCAGATCTACGAGGGCGCCAACCAGATCCAGCGGATGGTGATCGCCCGGGAGCTGCTGCGCGGTCTGACCTGACAGCGGGGCGCGTGGCTACAGTGAGCGTGTGCCCGATACCCACCGGATCGTCGAGTCACCGATCGGCCCGCTGCTGATCGGCGCCGGCGACGGCGCGCTGACGCTGCTCTACACCTCGCGCTTCCCCGAGCACCGGCCGGGCGCTGGCGACGCCGCCGACGAGGCCGTGCTGGACGAGACCGAGCGGCAGCTCGGC
This sequence comes from Gaiellales bacterium, assembly GCA_036273355.1. Classification (GTDB taxonomy): domain Bacteria; phylum Actinomycetota; class Thermoleophilia; order Gaiellales; family JAICJC01; genus JAICYJ01. Next base: position 4,171 of record DASUHV010000043.1, on the reverse strand, counting down.
CGCTACTTCGAGGGAGCCCTGACCGAGTTCGACCTGCCGCTGGGCCCGCGTGGGACGCCGTTCCAGCAGCGGGTGTGGGCGGCGCTGTGCGACATTCCGTACGGCGAGACGATCAGCTACGGCGAGCTTGCGCGGCGCGTGGGGCGGCCAGGGTCGGCCAGGGCGGTGGGGGCTGCCAACGGCAGCAACCCGATCTCGATCATCGTGCCCTGTCACCGGGTGATCGGCGCGAACGGCAAGCTCACCGGGTACGGCGGCGGCCTGCCCCGCAAGGCCTGGCTGATCGACCACGAGGCCGGACACGGCCCCGGTCAGCTCGCGCTCGCCCCCGCGGCACTCACCGCCGTCCGCTGACCATGCAGGACGACCCGCTCAGGCAGCGCCAGGCCGCCGTCTACAACCGGGCCCGCCGGCGGCTGTCGTGGGCCGACTCGGCCGCCAGTTTGGTGGTGTTGATCGGGATCGTGCACTGGGCGGATCGGCTGGGCGGATGGGGCTGCGTGGTGGCGCTGGCGATCGTGCTGCCGCTGATCTCCCTGCCGTTCGGGTACGCCGGCGAGGTGCTGTCGCGCCGCAACGGCCTGTCCCGGCAGACGACCGGCGGCTGGCTGGCCGACCAGGCCAAGGCACGCGCGATCGGCCTGGTGCTGGGCGGCCTGATCGCGCTTGGCCTGCTCGGTCTGGGCCGGCTGTGGCCGAACTGGTGGCCGGTGCCGGCCTGGGGCGGTGCGATGGTGGTGTCGGTGGCGCTGTCGGTGCTGTTCCCGGTGCTGCTGCTGCCGCTGTTCATGAAGAGCGAGCCGCTGTCCGACGGGCCGATGGCCGACGAGCTGTGGGCGACAGTGCACAAGAGCGGGGTACCGGTCAAGGAAATGCGGCTGCTGCACATGGGCGAGAAGACCTCGGCCGCGAACGCGATGGTGGCCGGCCTGGGCCCGACGCTGCGCGTGTACGTGGGCGACACCATCGCCGAGGGCGAGGACGCCGAGGAGGGCCTCACCGACACGCGCCTGGTGCTGGCGCACGAGCTCGGCCACCACGCCCACGGGGACGTGTGGCGACTGCTCGGGATCACCGCGCTGACGCTGGCAGCCGGCATGGCGGGGGCGTGGCTGGCCGTGCGCGAGCTGTCACCGGATGGCCCCGGGCACCTCACGTCGCTGCCGTCGCTGGCGCTTGGCCTGACGCTCGGCTCGGCACTGGTGTCGCCGCTGGCAGCGGCCTACTCGCGCGCGCTGGAGCGGCGTGCCGACGCCTACGCCGTCGACGTCACCGGACAGGGCGAGCGCTACGCGATCACCTTTGAGCGGCTGGTCGACCAGAACCTGATGGAGCTGGAGCCGCCCTGGCTCTGGCACACGCTGACGGCCTCACATCCGATGCCGGCCCAGCGGATCGCCACGGCCCGCGCCCGCGCGCAGTAGCCGGACAAGCCGGGAACCCGGGCAGGAATAGACTGCCCAGGCACGAAACAGCGTTCCGATGCAGTTCGGAACCGGTGCAGCGGCCGCGGCTCTCGAGGGACGTACGCGGCCGGATCTCACGATCGTTGGAGGACTCGCTGTGGGGCAGGTGATCGCGCTCGCAAACCAGAAAGGCGGGGTCGCGAAGACCACGACCACACTCAACCTCGGCGTTGCCCTGGTCGAGCGCGGCAAGCGGGTGCTGTGCGTGGACCTGGATCCGCAGTCGAACCTGACAATGAGCCAGGGCATCGACCCCGACGAGCTCGACCGCACAATGTTCGACGTACTGGTGCACAAGACGCCGCTGGAAGATGTGATCCTGGAGCGGGAGATCGACCTGGCCGCGTCCAGCATCGACCTGGCCGGCGCCGAGCTGGCGCTGTCGTCGATGATCGGCCGCGAGCGGGCGCTGCAGAAGGCGCTTCTGCCGGTGCGCGGCCGCTACGACTTCGTGCTGATCGACACGCCGCCGTCGCTGGGCCTGCTCACGATCAACGCGCTCACCGCCGCCGACGGGGTGATCGTGCCGGTGCAGTGCGAGTACCTGTCGCTGCGCGGGCTGATCCAGCTCGAGAACACGCTGACCATGATCCGCGAGAACCTGAACCCGGACGTGCGCATCGCGGGGATCCTGCCGACCATGTTCGACGGCCGCACGCTGCACTCGCGCGAGGCGGTCGAGATCCTGCAGGAGAACTTCGGCGACCTGGTGTACGAGACCAAGATCCGAAAGACGATCCGCTACGCGGAGGCGCCCGTGAAGGGCACCTCGGTGCTGAAGTACGATTCCAAGGGGAAAGCTGCGAAGGCCTACCGCGATCTGGCGGAGGAGGTACTCCGAGATGGCTAAGCGCAACAGCATGCGCGACGGCCCGCTCGCCCAGCTGTTCAAGGCGACCGAGGCCAGTCAGAGCGCCGAGAAGGACGCCGAGGAGCAGGCAGCGCCACGCGGCCGCGCCAAGTCGAAGGCGGCCCCGGCCGCCTCCACCGCGGCCGACGCCGTCCGTCCCCAGCTGATCGACCTGCCCGAGCCGACCGATACATCGCGCTTCCCGCGCCCGGAGGGCCAGCCCTACCTGGCCGTGATCCGGGTGGTGGGCGTGGGCGGCGGCGGCTGCAACGCCGTCAACCGGATGATCGAGTCCGACGTGAAGGGCGTCGAGTTCATCGCCGTCAACACCGACATCCAGCAGCTGCAGATGTCGGATGCGCCGACCAAGATCCACATCGGCCGCGAGCAGACGCAGGGGCTGGGGTCGGGGGCCGACCCCGAGGTCGGCAGGCTGGCCGCCGAGGGCAGCTACGACCGCATCAAGACCGTGCTGCGCGGGTCGGACATGGTGTTCGTGACCGCGGGCGAGGGTGGCGGCACCGGCACCGGAGCGGCGCCGGTCGTGGCCCGCATCGCCCGCGAGGTGGGCGCGCTCACCGTCGGCATCGTGACGTCGCCGTTCGGGTTCGAGGGCAGCCGCCGCGGGCAGCAGTCGCGGGGCGGCGTGGAGGCGCTGCGCGACTCCTCGGACACGGTGATCGTGATCCCCAACGACCGGCTGCTGGACGTGCTCGAGAAGGGCACGACGCTGGTCGACGCGTTCCGGATCGCCGACGACGTGCTGCGCCAGGGCGTGCAGGGCATCTGCGACCTGATCACCCTGCCGGGGCTGATCAACCTCGACTTCGCGGACGTGCGCGCCGTGATGTCGGACGCGGGCACGGCGATGATGGGGATCGGCATGTCGACCGGGCCCAACCGCGCCGCCGAGGCCGCGACGCGGGCGATCAAGAGCCCGCTGATCGACCACGAGGTGCGCGGCGCGCGCGGCATCCTGCTCTCGATCTCGGGCGGCAGCGACCTGTCGCTGCACGAGGTGAACGAGGCGGCCGAGATCGTGCGGGCGGCGTCCGACGACCGCACCAACATCATCTTCGGCGCGTCGGTGGACGAGCAGCTGGCCGGGCAGATGTGGGTGACGGTGGTGGCCACGGGCTTCTCGTTCTCAGGATCTCCGGGCGTCGAGGCTCGCGCAGAGCGTCCGCAGGCACCGCCGCCGAGCGACCTGCTCGAGCCGCCCAGCTTCCTGCAGGGGTAGGAGCGGCGCGATGTCGCGGGGAGCGATCGCCGCAGGCCACGAGCTGACGGCGCGCGCGGGCGCGGCGGCGCTTGAGGCCGGCGGAACCGCGGTGGACGCGGTGGTCGCGGCGGGAGCGATGTCGTGGGCGGCGGAGCCGGCGCTGACCGGGCCGTGCGGCGGCGGGTTCGTGATGGTGCGGCCGGCGCGGGGGAGGGCGGCGCTGCTGGACGCGTTCACGGCCATCCCCGGCCGCGACCTGCCGCCGGGAAGGCGGCTGGTCGAGGTCGAGCAGGTGCTGGTGCCGTTCGACCGGCAGACGACGCAGGTGTTCCACGTCGGGTCGGCAGCCTGCGCGGTGCCGGGAGTGGTGGCGGGGCTGCACGCGGCGCACCGCAGGTACGGGCGGCTGGCATGGGCCGAGCTGGTGCGGCCGGCGGCCGCGACGGCGGCGCGAGGCGTGCCCACGAACGCCGGGCAGAAAGCGGTGTTCGACGCGATCCGGGCGATCCTGATCAGCACGCCGGAGGCCTCGGCGATCTTCGCCCCGGGCGGCCGCTACGTCAGGGAGGGCGACGTGATCGTGCAGAAGGAGCTGGCGGGCACGATCGAGCGGCTGGCCGATGAGGGGCCGGA